>JBIOJD010000559.1:0-2253 GCA_044450485.1 Polyangiales bacterium
CGTGCTCGAGAGCTCGCGTTTGGCGCTCTCGGCGGCCTCGCGCACGCGCTGCAGCGCCACCGGGTCGTCGCGCAGGTCGACCTCGTGCGTCTTCTTGAAGGCATCCAAGAGATGCGCGGTGAGCGCGCGGTCGAAGTCGTCACCGCCGAGGAACGTGTCGCCGTGCGTGGCCAGCACCTCGAACACGCTTCCGGTCGTGCGCATGATGGTGATGTCGAAGGTGCCGCCGCCGAGATCGAAGATGGCCAGCGTCTGGTCTTTGCCCTTGTCGATGCCGTAGCCGAGCGCCGCCGCCGTCGGCTCGTTCAGGATGTGCCGCACGCGCAGGCCGGCGATGGCCGCTGCGTCTTTGGTCGCCTGGCGCTGAGCGTCGTTGTAATACGCGGGCACGGTCACCACCGCGTCGGTGACGGGCTCGCCGAGATAGGCCTCGGCTGAGCCTCGCAGGTCTTGCAGCAACATGGCCGAGAGCTCTTGCGGGCTGTACTCGTGGTCGCGCGTACGCACCCACGCGTCGCCGTTGCTCGCGGCGCACAGCTCGAAGGGCACGAGCTCGCGCCACTGCTCGATCTCGCGCGACGCGCGCTTGCGACCGATCAGGCGCTTGATACCGAAGATGGTGCGGTTCGGATTGGTCACCGCTTGGCGCTGGGCCGGCACCCCGACGAGCTCGCCGCCGTCGTCGCTGAACGCGACGACCGACGGTGTGGTCCGATGCCCTTGGCGCGAGGGAATCACGCGCACCGCGCCGCCCTGCGGCACCGCGATGCAGCAGTTCGTCGTTCCGAGATCGATCCCGATGAGCCGTCCCAAGCCTAACGCTCCTCCGGGCCGGCTCCTTTGGTCACACGGCGGCTGTCCCTGCGCGCTCCAGGTCTCAGGCTCGCGGCGGGTGGGCGTTTGGAGGGAGCCCGGAGGCTCGCGCGCGGCGGACCGGAGCGTCCGGCCCCGCACTCGATCTCCAGCGGCAAGGTTTGCGTCTTTTCGCCGCGCATGCGCTTCACCGCACGCTTGTGCGCGATGAAGAGCTCGGTCGCCGCTGCGCTGATCTCGTGGCAATCGAAGCGCGCGAACACGTGTGGGTGGTAGCGCTTGGAGGCGGCGAGAAACGCGCCCCGCACGGTCTCCGGCGTGGCGCTTGCCACTACTCCGAGCACCTCCCACGGCGCACGGCCGCTCAGCAGCTCGAGCTCACCGCGCAGGCGGTCGAGCGTCTCTTCGCGCTCGCGGTCGCGCTGCGCTTGGAGGTCGGCCGTGGCCCGAGCATTGGCGGCGCGGGCCTGTTCCTGCTGCTGGCGGTGCAGCGCATCGAGCGTGAGCGCGATGAACGCGCGGTGGTCGTCGCCGAGATTGACGAACAAGATGCCGAACCCCGCCCGCCTTGCTTCGGTCGCGGCGCGCTGCTCCGAGATGACCTGCACCACCTGGCCGCGCAGTGGGAGCTCACCTATCGGCGATCGGAGCACGAGGGAGACCTCGTGATCGAGCGCGAGCTGCGCCCGGACGGCGACGAAGACTCCCGCGGTGCTGAGGTCGCGCGGCTCGAGCTCGGCCACGATCCCCTCGACCTCGCATTGTAGGTTTCCGTTCCGGGTCACGCCCCCCACCGGTCGGTTGTCATTCGCTGGGCGAACAGCCCTCTTCCGAGTGTACGCCCGCGGCCGGCGCTGGGTCGAGCACGTACAGCTCCACGCGGTCGTTCTTCTTGCGTCCCCACGGTACGTTCGCGGGCGCGATCGGTCGGCTCTCGCCACACCCGTAGGCTTTGAGGCGCGCAGGTGCGACCCCTTGGTCGGCGAGCTGCTTGCGCACTTCCGCCGCGCGTTTGCGTGAGAGCGCGAGGCTCGCGTCAGCGCCGCCATCGACTGCAGCGTGCGATTCGATCGCGATCTTCATGGCGGGGTTGGCAGCGAGCGTGGCGGCGACCTCGGTGATGACGACGTGGCTGTGCTCCGCGATCACGCTGCCGTCTTCGTCGAAGCGGATCGGCTTCTGCAGCTCGATGCGGCCGGCAGCGAGGTCCAAGACATGGCTGTCGAATTTCGGTGTGGCTGCGGGGAGCGGCGCAGGCGCAGGCAGCGCAGCGGGCGCGCGCGACGGCGGCGGCTCTGCCTTGGGTGGCGGCGGTGGTGGAGCTGGTGGTGGCAGCGCAGGAGCCTTCGGCGGCGGCGGTGGCGACACCTCCGTGCAGCCGAAGCTGGAGCGCAGTCCAGCAGGCGGCAGCGGCCGCACCTGGTAGAGCTCGACGCGATC
>JBIOJD010000560.1:0-2252 GCA_044450485.1 Polyangiales bacterium
CGCATGGGCACCGTGGGCGTGGCCCTCGGCGTCTCGGGACTGCCTGCGCTGTGGGACCAGCGGGGCAGCCGCGACCTGCACGGCCGCGTGCTCGAAGCCACGGTGACCGCCTTTGCGGATCAAGTCGCCGCCGCCGCGGATCTGGTCGCGGGCCAGGCGGCCGAGGGGCGCCCGGTCGTGCTCGTGCGCGGGCTGTCGTACCGAGTCGATCCCTCCGCGAGCGCGCGCGAGCTGCTGCGACCGCCCGAGCAGGATCTGTACGCGTGAGCTCGTCCTTCGCGCACGTGGTGTATCTCTCTGGCGGCGTCGGCGGCGCCAGATTGCTCGATGGTCTCGCCCGAGCGCTGCCGCCAGCCGGCCTCACCGCCATCGTCAACGTGGGCGACGACTTCGAGCCCTTCGGCCTGTACGTGTGTCCGGACATCGACACCGTGCTCTACACGCTGTCCGGCGTCGGCGACCAGAAGCGCGGCTGGGGCTTGCGAGCCGAGAGCTTCCGCGCGTTGCACGCAGTGCAAAATCTGGGCGGGCCCGATTGGTTCCAGCTCGGCGATCGCGACCTCGGGACGCATTTGGTGCGCACGCAGTGGCTGCGCGACGGCCAGACGCTGACCGCCGTGACGCACAGGCTCGCACGGGCGCTCGGTGTCGGGCCGACCGTGCTACCGATGTGCGATGAGCCGCTGCGCAGCGAGATCGAAACGGCGAGCGAGGGCACGCTCGGCTTCCAGGATTGGCTGGTGCGCCGGCGCGGGCAACCACGGGTCGCACGCGTGCATTTCCGCGGCGAAGCCCGCCCCACGGCCGAAGTCATGAACACGCTCGAGCGCGCCGAGCTCGTCGTCATCGGGCCAAGCAATCCGTACGTGTCGATCGATCCCATTCTCGCGTTGCCCGGGCTGCGTGCGGCGCTCGAGCGAAAGCGCGTGGTCGCGGTGAGCCCGATCGTCGCGGGGCAGGCAGTCAAGGGCCCGCTCGCGGAGATGATCCCCACGCTCGCCGGCCGGGCTCCGAGCGCTGGCGCGATCGCTGCGCACTATGGTGGTCTGCTCGCGGGCATGGTCGTGGAGCAGGGCGACGAGGCGAGCGTCGAGGGGCTGCCGGTGCTCGGCACGCGCAGCGTCATGCTCACTCGGCGCGACCGCGCTCGGCTCGCGCGCGAGGTTCTGTCGTTCGCGGAGACGCTGTGCCGCTAGCCGCGCCCGAGGAGGGCTTCGCGCCGTGGGCCGTGCTCGTGGCCAAAGACTTCGGACGCGCCAAGTCGCGCCTCGGCCGGGCGCTCTCTGCGACGCAGCGCCGTGAGCTCGCGGCCTCGATGTTCGACGGCGTGCTCGGAGCGTGTGTGGGCACGAGCGAGCTTCAGGGGACCCTGGTCGCGACCGATGGGCGAGACACGGCGGCGCTCGCCCTACGCCGGGGAGCCCGCGTCTTGCGCGACGAGCCGCTGCACAGCGAGCTCCACGCGATCGTCGACCGCGCGCTCGCGCACGTGCGCGAGCTCGGCGCTACGCATGCGCTCGTGGTGATGGCCGACCTACCGCTGGCGCGCACGCGAGACTTGCGAGAGCTGCTCGCGCTCGTGCGCCAGGCGGACGTCGTGATCGCGCCAGACGCCGAGCGCCGCGGCACGGGCGCGCTCGCCGTGCGCCTCGATCTGGGCTTTCGCACCTGCTTCGGCCACGCCGACAGCCTGCAGCGCCACCTGCGTGAGGCCCACCGGCTGCGTGTGACCGCGCGCGTGCTCTACAATCCTCGCCTGGCCTTCGATCTCGACGCTCCGAGGCACTTGCCCCAGCTCGAACGGGACGCGCTGGTCACGCAGGTTGCGCAGGCTACGCAGGCACCAACGCGAGCCGACGACGAGCCTCTTCACCCTGCCGGCGCGCCTGCTCGGTGAGCTTGCGGTAGCTGCCGAAGCGGGCTTCGGGATCGTCGACGAGGTCGAGCGGGTGCACAGGGTCGTCGGCGCCGTCAGCGGAGAACGCGCGCAGCACTTGGTAGCGCGTGTTGCGCTCGACCGGCAGACGCCCCGCATCGCGAATCGCGCGCCGCAACGTCGCGGGCGCCATGAGCTGGCCGTGCGTCGCGCCCGCCGCCGTCGAGATGCTCTCGTTGATCAGCGTGCCGCCGAGGTCATTGGCGCCGCACGACAGCAACCACTGCGACTGGCGCAGGCCCTCTTTCACCCAGGACGTCTGCACGTTCTTGAAGCTCGCGCCGAGCATCAGCCTGCAGATCGCCATCAGGCGCAG
>JBIOJD010000561.1:0-2243 GCA_044450485.1 Polyangiales bacterium
GCTGTGCACGCTGCTCGGCGCGGTGGATGAGCAAGGCCGGCTCAGCGCGCTCGGCCGGAGCATGCTGCGGTTCCCGCTTCATCCGCGGCTCGCGCGCGTGCTGCTCGAGGCCCACGAGCGCGGTTGTGGCGAGCGCGGCTGTACGCTCGCGGCGCTCTTGTCGGAGCGCGACATCGTGCGCAGCTCGCGCGCGCACTTCGATGCGCGGGCGCGCGACGTGGAGGTCGGCCCGTCGGATGCGCTCGATCGGCTGGAACGCTTCGAGCGGGCAGAGGCCGAGCGCTTGGACGCCGGTCGCCTGCGCGTGCTCGATCTGGACGTCAACGCGGTGCGCGGTGTAGCGCGCACGCGCGATCGCCTGGTGCGCACGCTCTCGGCCGGACCCGATGTGCGCGACGCCGACGAACCGTTGTTGCTCGCCTTGCTCGCGGGCTTCGGCGACCGCGTAGCGAAGCGGCGCAAGCCCGGTGGGGCCGAGCTCGTGCTCGCGGCCGGCGGCTCGGCGACCCAAGCCGAGTCGAGCGTGGCTCGCGACGCCGAGCTGCTCGTGGTGGTCGATGCGCGCGAGCAGCCGCCGCGCGGGGTCGTGGCGCACACGTGCAGCGCGATCGAGCCCGAATGGCTGCTCGAGCTGTTTCCTTCGCGGGTCGAGGACCGCGCCGAGCTGCGTTTCGATCCGCAGAGCGAGCGCGTGGAGCAGCGGCACGTGCTTCGCTACGACGGTCTCGTGCTCGACGAGAGCCGTGCCACCCACCCAGAGGGGCCTGAGGTCGAGCGCGCGCTGTACGAGGCGGCGCTCGCCCGCGGGCTCGACGCGTGGGGCGATGCCGAAGCGCTCGACGGCTTCGAACGACGCGCGAGCTTCGCGGCCGTGGCGAGCCCGAACGTGCGTGCGCTCACCGAAGACGCGCGGCAGCGCGCGCTGCTCAACGCATGCGCAGGCAAGCACAGCTTTGCGGAGCTGCGGCAGACGGGTCTCTTGCCCTGGCTCCGCGGGCTGCTCGAGCCGGCCGAGCTCGCCGCGGTCGAGCGCGTCGCGCCTGAGCAGATCTCGCTCGGCAGCGGCCGGCGGCTCGCCGTGCATTACGAAAAGGACCGCCCACCGTGGGTGCAGTCGCGTATGCAGGACTTCTTCGGGCTGCGCACGGGCCCGACGCTCGGCGATCGACCGCTCGTGCTGCATTTGCTCGCGCCGAATCAGCGCGCCGTGCAGGTCACGACCGATCTCGCGGGCTTCTGGCAGCGCCACTATCCCGAGCAGCGCCGGCAGCTCATGCGCCGCTATCCCAAGCACTTCTGGCCCGAAGATCCCCGGGAAGCCGAGCCCCCGCCACCGCGGAACCGACCTCCCCGGCAACATTGAATTTTTTTCAAGCATGGACGCCTGGGCGCGCTAACATTCGCGCCATGGCGGAGAAGCAAGAGCAGCAGGACGCACGACCGGAGGTCACCGAGGTCGCGCCCAATGTGCTGAGGATGCAGTTGCCGATTCAGATGCCCGGTCTCGGGCACGTGAACATGTACTGCTTGCTCGACGAAGAGGGCGCGGCGGTCATCGACCCGGGGCTGCCGGGCGATGCCAGCTGGGACGCCGTGTGCGAGCGCTTGCGAGCAGCGGAGCTCGCGCCGCGACACGTGCACACGGTGGTGGTCACGCACTCGCATCCCGATCACTTCGGTGGGGCCGGGCGCTTTCATGCCGAGACCGGCTGCAAAGTGATCGCGCACGAACGCTTCAGCGTGCACGGGCGTTCGGAAGGACGCCCGCACCTCGAGGTGTCAGTCGAGCACCTGCAAGCGCCGCTGCTCGGTGCTCCGCGCCCCGGACCCCAAGCGCTTTCCGACGATCCGAGCGCCGCCGAAGCCTTCGAGCCGCCGTGGATGCGGGAGCCGGCTTTGCGCCGCCGGCCCTGGGGCGGAGAGGACACGGGCCCGAGCCCCGAGCAGCGCGAGCGCTGGGAGAAGATGCGCGCGTCGCGACAAGCGTTTGCGCCGCGCATCACGCACAGCGTGCGCCACGGCTCGGCCATCCGGCTCGCGGGTCGCGAGTTCGTCGTCTGGCACACGCCCGGTCACACCGCCGATCACGTGTGCTTGCACGACGTCGACAACGGTGTGTTTCTCTCCGGTGACCACGTGCTGCCGTCGATCACGCCGCACATCTCCGGCCTCGGCGAGATCGCAGATCCGCTGCAAGCGTTCTACGACTCGCTCGATCGCGTGGCCGAGATCGGCGGCGTGCA
>JBIOJD010000562.1:0-2212 GCA_044450485.1 Polyangiales bacterium
ATCCGCGGCGGCGGCGACTTGATCCGCAAAGGCGGTCACCGTGGCTTCGAGCACGCGGCCGTGCAGGTCGCGGCTGCCCCGCTGGTCCCACAGCGCAGGCAGTCCCGAGACGCCGAGGGCCACGCCCACGGTGCCCATGCGAAACGGCCGGCCGTGCGAGTCGGTGATCACGACGCCGACGTCCGCGCCGAAGCGCGTTGCGATCGCCTTGCGCAACGCGAGCGCCGAGCGGTCTGGGTCGCGTGGCAACAGCAATACGAACGGACCGCCGGCTTGCGGGCCGGCATAGGCGCCACGCGCGTTGCTCTCGTCGATGCCGGCGTTCGCGGACACGAAGCCCAGGCGATGGCGGACGATAACGACGCCCTTGGCCGTTCGCGAGACCGCAGTCGACTCGCCGAGCACGAGCTCGATCAGGCGCGGGTCTTTTTCCACCAGCGCGCCGAGCTCGCGCGCTCGCTCCGAGGGTTGCACTCGGCCGAGATCGACGAAGCGATCTTCCGCGCGCGAGACGACTTTCGAGCAGACCACGATCACGTCGCGATCGCTCACGGGCGTGAGCTGCGCGCGGTCGAGCGCGTCGCACAGCAGCACGCCGAGATCTGCGCCCGGCCGCACGATCGGAATGCCCGGCAGCGCGATCAGCTCGAGTCGCTCGGCGCAGCGGATGGTGCTCGGCTCGCTCACGTCACAGTCCCGTAAAACGGATGCCGGCACCGGGGCTCTTGTACTTGCGGTTCAGGTGCAGCAGCACGGGCGTCAGGGACTCGAGCGCCACGGCGTTGGCGAGCGGTCCTGCGTCGAGCGCGCGCGTGCCGAGGTCCTGTATCAGCCCGAGCACCACCCGCAGCGCTTCGGCGTCGTCCGAGCAAGCGAGCACGTCGCAATCGATCGCGTGGTCGAGCTCGGACAAATGGTTCGAGCTCACGTGATGCAGCGCGGCGACCACCTTGGTCTCCGCGCCCAGCAGCGCCTGCGCTTCGAGCGCCGCCGCCTTGCCCGCGGGCAGCGAGACTCTGCGCACGTTCGGCGGCTCGAGCGGAACCGTGATGTCCACGAGGATCTTGCCCCGCAGGGCCGGCGCAAGCGCCCGCAGCGTGTCCCCGTGCGCGGAGTACGGCACCGCCAGCACGACCACGTCCGCCTTGGCCACAGCCCAGGCGTTGTCGCCGCCCGCAATGGCGCCGCCAGCCTTCCGACTGAGCTCGGCCGCGGTGGCCTGTGCCCGCGCCGCGTCCCGAGAGCCGATTGCCACTCCATGGCCCGATTTGGCCCAGCGCAAGGCCATGCCCTGGCCTTCTTTGCCCGTGCCGCCGACGATCGCGATGTTCATGCCAGCTTCCCCTACTACACCCGGGAGTCGCTTTCGAGTGGCTTTCATCGCGGGATTTGGGTTCGGCCGCTCCAGGCGTTAAGATCTCCGAACGATGGCCACGAGCGACGACTCCGATCCGCAAGAGACACAGGACTGGCTCGAAGCGCTCGAGGGTGTGCTGGCCGCCGAAGGCCCGGAGCGCGCGCACTTCTTGATCGAGGCGCTGATCGACAAGGCCCGGCGCGCCGGGGCCCACCTGCCGTACAAGGCGACGACCGCCTACGTGAACACGATTCACCCGAGCGACGAGGTTCGCAATCCGGGCGACGAAGAGCTCGAGTATCGGCTGCGCTCGTTCGTGCGCTGGAATGCGATGGCGATGGTGGTCAAGGCCAACCACCGCTACCCCGGCATCGGCGGCCATCTCTCGACGTTCGCGTCGGCGGCCACGCTCTACGACGTGGGCTACAACCACTTTTTCAAGGGCCCCGATCACCCGGAGGGGGCCGACCTCATCTACTTCCAGGGCCACTCCGCGCCAGGCGTGTACGCGCGCGCGTTTCTCGAGGGGCGCTTGTCCGAGGCCGACCTCGATCGCTTCCGGCGCGAGGCGAGCTCGGAGGGCGGGCTGTCCTCGTACCCGCATCCGCGCCTGATGCCGACCTTCTGGCAGTTCCCCACGGTGTCCATGGGCCTCGGGCCGATGCTCGCGATCTACCAAGCGCGCTTCATGCGCTACATGCAGCATCGCGGGCTCATCCCCGCGAGCAAGGCTCGCGTCTGGGCGTTCCTCGGCGACGGCGAGATGGACGAGCCGGAATCGCTCGGCGCGATCTCGCTCGCGGTGCGCGAGAAGCTCGACAACTTGACCTTCGTGGTCAACTGCAACCTGCAGCG
>JBIOJD010000563.1:0-2206 GCA_044450485.1 Polyangiales bacterium
GCGTCGAGCGCATTCGCGATTGCGGCACGCTCTTCGAGCGACACGAAGCGGCCGTCGTCGCGCGTCATCACGACGCGAGCCTGCGGCAGCTCGCGCTTCAGGGCTTGCCGCACCTTGCGTGCAATCGCCAAGGCGACGTTCGACTCGCGCATCCCGTCCGGTCCCTTGGCACCGGGTTGGTCGCCGCCGTGGCCCGGATCGAGCACGATCAACAGCGGTCGGCGTTGGACGGCTACCTCGCTGCTGACCGCCGCGCCGCGAAAGTCCATCACGATCCGGTAGGGGTCGCTCAGGAAGAAGAGCCTGTATGCGGTGTCCTTCGCAACGTCGAACGAGACCCGCACGTGGTCTTGATCGAGCGCAAAGGTCCGAACCCGAGCGAGGCCACCGGCTCCGACCGCGCGCGAAGCACCCACGTCCGGACCGAGGCGTGCTCCATCGAGGTCGAGCACCAATCGCCGAGGTACGCCTGCCTCTGCCGCGAGCTCGCTGCGACGATAGACGGCGACGCCGTCGAAGCGCAGCACCACGCGAGCGTCGCTGTTCGTCGCCGCAGCCGCGGCTCGCCCCTGTGCGCCATAGACCTCGACCTGCTGAAGGTCGACCAGCTTGGGACCTTGCCCGGCGCGCTTGGCCCAGCCTGCGACCTCCGAGTCCGGAATCACCTCGCCGCTCGACGGCGTCTCAGTGGGCTCGGAGCCAGCCTTGCGCGCGAGCTGCTCGCTCGAGCGCGCCGCGCTCGATGTGGCGGCGGGCTCGTCGCAGCCGAGCGCGAGACCGAGCGTCGCCGCCCACAGCGCAAAGGCGCGGGCAGCGCTGGCCGAGACGCGGGGGCACGCGCCAGTGCAAGCGTCTCTCACGCCTGGCAGCCTAACGAATCACGGCCTCGCTGTCGGATTTTCAGGTCGAGCGGGGCCCGTCGAGACCAGCGCGGCGCGCGAGTGTGCGCGCCGTGACACACCGCCGAACTGCGCGACACCGGAAGGCTTTTTCGTCTTTGCGCCCAATGATAGGGTCGGCCACACTGGACCTCGGCGCCGCGGCGCATCCCGTGGCCATTGGGCCCGCACTCGACGGGCTGTCGGCGCACGAGCCCCAACGCGAATTGACTTCGTGAGCACCAAGGCAGAGCACGAGAGCGGTTCGGGGGAGCGACCGGCGGAGCATCCGGAAGCACCGCCGACACCGAGCATCATCGTCGATCCCGAGCTTGCGCGGGCCAGGCCCAGCAATGGCGGTGGGCCCGTCACGCCAGCCGTTCCCGCTCCAGACGAGGCCGCCGCGAACGCGATGCTGTCGGCGGCGGAAGCCGAGCGCTTCGCCGCCAGTTTCCGCCCATCCTGGGAGCCCGCAGCGCCCGTGGCAGGTCTGGGAGCCACCTCGCAGCCCTCGGTGCCCGCAGCTCGCATCACGACTCCGCTGCCCCAAGAGCCCGTGCATGAGCACGAGCCCGACCTCGACGTGAGCATCGTGCCTGGAGCGCGCGAGCGGAAGCGCGCGATGTTCATCACCGTAGGCGCGGTGGCTGGCTTCCTGCTGCTCGGCGTGCTGGCCTTGATGAGCAGCAGAGCGACTCCGCCGTCGAAGGCTCGACCCGAAGCCAAGCCCGAGCCCGCGGAGATCGCGAAGGCGGCGCCCGCGCCCGAGGCACCCACGCCACCGTCGGCAGCCCAGGTCGCGGTACCTCCCGTGCCCGTCCCTACGCCCCAACCAACACCGGTCCCGGAAGCCCCTCCGGTAGGCGCGGCGGCGCAAGGCACCGCACCCGCGAGCCCCAGCCTCGCCATGCTCGCAGGAGCGCCGCCGGTGGAGAACGCGGCCGCAGCGGAGCTCGTGCGCATCCAAGTGAGCGCCACCCCGAGCGAAACCGACTTGTCGCTCGACGACGCGAAGATCGCGAACCCGTACGACGGCCGCGCCCCCAAAGGAGGCAAGCACGTGCTGCGCGCGGAAGCCGAGGGCTACCACAGTCGCGAGATCACGCTGCGCTTCGATCACGACCGCTCGATCACGCTGGAGCTCGACAAACGCAAAGCTCCGAAGCCCAGCCATCCGGCGGCCGCGCACGCGGCTCCTCCGCCCCCCCCGCCCGCGCGCCTGGTCATCAGACCGAAGCCCGCAGCCGCACCGCCCACCGCACCGCGCCCGAAAAAGGGCGCCGGCTTCGTCTCCGAAAGCCCGTATTAAGGTATCGGGAGGGTCACGC
>JBIOJD010000564.1:0-2202 GCA_044450485.1 Polyangiales bacterium
ACGCGGATGCGGTGCAGGCGCGCATCGAAGAGCTGCTCACAGATCGATCGCCTCGACCAGCAAGCCCTCGAGCGAACGGCCGAGAAATCGACCCGCCACCTCGCTGAAGCGCTTGGGCGTGTCCGTCACGAGCAGCCGCAGCGCGCCGCCCTCCGGCCGCTGCGCCCGCAAGCCGCGACTGTCGAGCAGCGCAGCGAGCTCCTCGGCGGTCGCCTCCGCGCTGTCGACGATGGGTATCGGCTTGCCGCTGAGCGCCTCGAGCTGGCGCGCGATCTCCGCGCGCAGCAGCGGATAGTGCGTGCAGCCGAGCACGAGCGTGTCGATGCCTGCACGCAACAAGGGCTCGAGGTATCGCCGCACCACGAGCGCGGGCACCTCGCCTTCGGTCCAGCCCTCCTCGGCCAGCGGCACCAGCAGCGGCGCGGCGGCCATGCAGGTCTCTGCGCGGGTGTCGGCAGAGGCGACCGCGCGGGGATAGGCACCGGAGTCCACGGTGCCCGGCGTCGCGATCACGCCGATGCGGCCCATCGGACTGCGACGTGCGCCCTCACGCGCGCCTGGGCCGATCACACCGAGCACCGGAATGTCGAGCTCGACGGCCAGCAGGTCGAGCGCAACCGCGCTGACCGTGTTGCACGCGACGACCAGCAGCTTGATCTCGTGCTCGCGCAGCTTGCGGGCACACGCGCGCGCGTAGCTGAGCACGGTCTTGGCGCTGCGGGTGCCGTAGGGCACGCGGGCGGTGTCGCCGAGGTAGACCAGCTCTTCTTCCGGCAACCGCTCGACGATCGCGCGCACCACCGTCAAGCCGCCCAGGCCCGAGTCGAACACGCCGATCGGCGCCTGGCGGTCGAGCTTTTGGCGGACTTCAGCCACGGAATGCGCAGCCTAGCAGCAGCGCGCGCAGATTGCCGCGCGGCGATCCGGTCGCGCTTTGAGCGCGTCCAACTATGGCGTAGGATTCTGGTAGCCCTGCTGCAGCAGGAAACCGCGCATGGAGCCAAGCACGCCTCTGCTAATCGTATGCGAGAGCGCCGAGACCCGGCGCCTGCTCGAGGCCGAGCTCGGAGACGCGCGCCAGGATCTGGTCTTCCGAACGCCGAGCGCCAGCGATCTCGAAACGCAGGCGCGCACCGCGCGCATGGTGCTGATCGAGATCGGCACGCGCGGTGCGGGGCCGGCGCTGTGCGCTCGCGTGCACGAAGCATCGCGGGCTCCGATCATGGCGCTCGCCGCCCGCGCCGACGACGAACAGCTCGCGGCTGCGCTCGGTGCAGGCGCCGAAGATTTCGTGCTGTTGCCGCCGCGACCAGGCGAGCTGCTCGGTCGCATTCACGCGTGCGAGCACGCACGCCCGCGGGCGTGGGAGCGGGCGCAGACCTCCGAGGTGTTGCTGGAGCTGACGCGCACGCTGGTGTCTTCGCTCGATTTCCAAGAGATCCTCTACATTCTCGTCAGCCGCATCGCGACCGTGATCGACGTCGACCGCGTGTCGATCGTGCTCGTGCCGGACGAGGGTGGCGCCGGCTTCGTGGTGGCCGCGAGCGACGATCAGAAGCTCCAGAACTTGCGGCTCGATCTCGCAAAGTACCCGGAGATTCGCCACGCGCTGAAGACACGCAAGTCGCTGACCATCCACGACGTCGATCACCACCCACTGCTCGACGAGGTGCGCCGATCGGTGTCGGACGCGGGACTGTCGGCGCTGACGCTGGTCCCGATCGTGTGGGAGGAACAGCCCATGGGCGTGCTGTTCGTGCGCGCGCGGACGCACCGCGGCGCGCTCAGCCCGCACCAGCTCGAGTTCTGCGAGGTGCTCGCGAACGCGACGGCAGTCGCGCTGCGCAACGCGCGCGTGCTGCAAACGCTGCGCGATGAGACCCAACGCGACGTGCACGCGCGCATCGAGGCCGAGAAGCGGTTGAGCGTGCTCAAGCGCTATGCCGACCTGCTCTCGTCGGCGGCGGACGGTCTGGCCGCGTTCGACCTCGACGGTCGGCTGATGTTCGCGAACCCGGCTGCGCACGCGACCCTCGGTTACGAGGCGGAGCTCGCGCTCGGCCGGCCACTGTGGGACCTCGTCCCGCCACCGGAGCGGCGCTCGATTCTCAAGCTGCGGCAGCGGCTCGCCGCAGGAGAGTACCCGCACAACGTCGACGTCGGCATCTTGCACAAGAACGGCAAGCGCATCGTGATCAACGG
>JBIOJD010000565.1:0-2175 GCA_044450485.1 Polyangiales bacterium
GCCTCGACGTCCTCGGGGTACACGTTTTTGCCGCCCTCGGTCACAATCATGTTCTTGGCGCGACCGAGTAGCCGCAGGTGGCCCGACGCGTCGATCACGCCGAGGTCGCCGGTGCGGAGCCAGCCGTCGACCAGCGTCTCCGCCGTGAGCTCTGGGGCATCGAGGTAGCCACGCATCACCGTACGTCCGCGGGCGTAGACTTCGCCCACGCCGTCCGCGCTCACGTCGCGCAACGCGAGCTCCACCCCTGCGACGGGACGACCCACGGTCGACGCTCGGAAGGGCTTGAGGTCGTTGACGGTGAGCACCGTACACGCCTCGGTCAGCCCGTAGCCGATCACGACGGGAAAGCCGAGGCGATAGAAGAAGCTCGCGAGCTCCGGCTCCACGAAGGCGCCGCCGGCGAAGATCATGCGCAGGCGCCCGCCGAAGCGATCGTGAATCGGCTTGAGCAGCGCGCTCGAGAGTCGATGGCTCGGCGTGCGTTGCGTTGCGAGCTCGTTGACCGCGATCAACGAATCGACCGCGCGCCGCTGCCATCCGGGCAGCGCATCGAGCTGCTCGCTGATGCGCTCTTGCAGGGCGCGCAGGATGCGCGGCACGAGGGCGGTGTGGGTCACCCCGTAGCGCTGCATGGTCGGCGCCAGAAACTCGGCGCGTAGCGTGCGCTGGTGCACCACCGCAGCGCCGTACAGGAACGGAATCACCGTTCCGCACATGAAGTCGATCGCGTGATTGGTCGGGAGCACCGAGAAGTACCGGTCCTGCTCCTGCATCGGGAACATGCGGCCGAGCACCTCGGCCTGCTCGAGGTAGTTGTCGTGGGTGAGCATGCAACCCTTGGGCGCACCGAATGTGCCCGACGAGTAGACGATGCTCGCGAGATCGTCGCGCGTGCGGGGGGCGAAACGGAATTCGCCTGCAACGACCATTTCCCAACGCTCTGCGTGCTCGAGCTCCAGCCCCGCCGGCGCCTCGGTGACGAGCGTGCGAACCTCCTCCAACGCAGCACGCGCGTCCGGTTCCTGCTCGAGCGCGCGCCACACGGGGTACTCGGTGATCAGAACCTTGGGTTTGCAATGGGCGACCAGGCGAAGCTGCTCGGGCGCGGTGAGCTTGTAGTCGAGCGGGACCAGGACCGCACCCGCCCACAGCGCACCAAGACTGTTGACCACCCACTTCGCTTGGTTCGACATCAAGAGCGCACAGCGATCGCCGGGCGCAAAGTTGCGAGCCTGCAGACGGGCCGCGACGCGCTCGGCTTCGGCGCGCAGCTCGCGGTAGTCGTAGCGCGCGCTCTCACGGTGTCGGTCGGCCTCGAGCAAAGCCACGTTGCTCTTGTAAGTAGACACCGCGTCGCGCAGCGCTTCACCCAGACACGACACGCGCGAGAGAGACAGCATCATCTCTCCCCCGGGGGCAGATACGGCATCTTGTCTTCGCTCTCGACGAAGCGGCGCAAAGCCTCGGCCACGCGCGGCTGCGCGAAGAGCTCGAGAAACCGGCGCTTCTCCTCGGCCAGCTCGGCGTCGGGGAGCGGTTTCACGAATGCCTTGCTCGACGCCACGACCTCGGGCGCGAAACGCGCCGCCTGACGCGCGGTCGCGCGCGCGACCTCGAGCGCCTGGCCGACCGCGACCACTTGGCTCACCAGGCCGAGCTCAGCCGCACGCTTGGCGTTGATGCTGCGCCCCGTGAGCAGCAGGTCGCGGATCACGGCGTTCGGCAGCTCCCGTCGCAGCCGCGGCACGCCGCCGAACCCGGGAATCAGACCGAGCCGCAGCTCCGGAAAGCAGAAGCGCGCGCTCGCATCCGCGACCAGCACGTCGAGCGTGAGAGCGAGCTCGAATCCGCCGCCGAAGCACGGGCCGTGAATGGCGCCCACGGTGGTCACGGGCAGACAGTCCAGACGGTTCATCACGCGGTGCACGCGATCGAGAAAGTCGCCGACCTCGGGCAGGTAACTTCGCGCCGGACGGTCGCGGATTTCGAAGTACAGGCCCCGCAGATCCGCGCCGGCGCAGAAGCCGCGCGGCAGATCGCTGTAGACGAGCAGCGCGCCCGGCTGCGACCGCTCGACTTCGTCGAGGCACTGCTCGAGGCCTGCCAGCACCTCGCGCCCGATCTCGTTGAGGGGCGCGTGCGCCAAGCGCACCTCCATCACCCCGTCGCGCC
>JBIOJD010000566.1:0-2166 GCA_044450485.1 Polyangiales bacterium
CGAAAGCCTCGGAGCAGGTCGGCTCAGTCGCCGGGCACACGTGTGTCGGCTGTCTCGGATCGCAGGCGATGACGCAGCGCCGCGTCGCCGGCTCGCAGCTCTGGCCGCTCGCGCAGTCGAGATCGGCTCCGCATTCGACGCAGCGGTGCAGCGCGACATCGCAGCGTGGCGCGCCGGTGGCCACGCAATCGGCATCGCTTCGGCACGACACACAGCGGTGCGAGACCGGATCGCAATGAAACGGACCGTGCCCGCAGTCGTGGTCGACGTGACAAGGCGGTGGCGGTGCAAGCGCGCCCGTGTCGGGGGCGTCCTGGAATCGAAGCTGCCCGTTGCAAGCAAGCAGCAGCGCGCACAGCGCGGCGCCGCGCCAGCTCACCCGCCGGCCCCGAGGATGGCCTCGGCCTCAGGTCGTGCAAAGCCGGTCGGATGCTGTGCGAGGTAGCTTCTGGCTGCGCGCACCGCCCGCGCGTGGTCGACGTCGCTCAGCAGCTTCATGCACTGGGCCGCGGCGTCTTCGGCCAAGGGACCGCGCGGGTAGCGCGCGAGCAACAGCTCGAGCTTGGCGATCGCGCTTTGTGCGTCTCCCGCGCGCCGCGCCGTGGCCGCCTCGATGAACATGTCGTTCTGGGCCCTCAGCTCTGACGGAGTCGGCAAAGGCAAAGGCGCAGCGCGGCTCGCGCGAGGCGACGCCAACTGGGCTGGGCTCTGCTTGCCGGGCGTGGGCTCAGCGGGCGCGGGCGCGACGTCCCGCGCAATGCTCGCGGGGGCGCTGCCGGCGGTCCCGCAACCGTGTGGCCAGACGTCGCCGGCTGCGACGCGAGCTTCTTCGCCGTGCGCGCGCACGTTGACCACGCCTTCGTAGACTTCCACGCGGGTGGTGGTGCCCGAGCCGCAGGCCGCATTGGGCGCGACGGCCGCGACACGAAACGAAGTGCCATGGACCTCGACCTCTGCGTCCCCAGTGCGCACGATGAAGTGGTTGGCGCCGCCGAGCTTGGCGACGTCCGCGCGCAGCGCCCCGTGCTGGAGCGCGACGATCTGTGAGTCGGCCGCTTGGACCAGCTCGACTTCGCTGTCCTCGTCGAGCATCACCCGACTGCCCGTCGCGAAGTGCAACAGCGCTTGTCCGCGGGGCAGCGCGCGCACGTGGTTGCCTGGCAAGAGGGTCTCTCCGTCGGACCGCAGCGCGCGCCCCTCTGCGGTGCGTGCGCCGGCGCCGATCGGCAGCGCGACCACAGCGGTCTTCGCGACCGGCGGCGGCAGCGAGCGTTCGGCACCAGGCGCTTTGCTTCGATGGGGAAGCAGGAGCAAGACGACTGCCGCCGCAGCGAGCACAGAGGCGACAGCGCCACCGCGCAGCATCTGCCCGCGTCTGCGCTTGGCGATCAAGGCCGCCTCGATCGCCTCGATCGCCGAGTGCCTGGCTTCCTCCGACGGTGGCGGCACGTCGAAGGGCTCGTTCCGGGCCAACAACCGGCTCGCGAGCTTGGCGTACGGAGGAAGGTTCACGTGACCCCCCCCGTCTCTTCGATCCACTCGCTCAGCTCCGGATCCTCGGCGATGCGTTCGTGCAGCTCGCGGCGTCCGCGGCTGAGGCGCGTTTGCGCTGCAGTCACCCGCACACCCATGATCTGCGCGATCTCCTGCAGGTCGTAGCCCCAGACATCGTGGAGCAAGAACGTCCAGGCCTTGCTCGGCTCGAGCGTTTGCAGATGCGATCGCACGCGGTCGACCACGCCTCGCAGCAACGGTGCGTTGCCGCGTTGCTGAAAGGCTGGAGCCGCCGGCTCTTCCAGGGTGGGCGCGGCGAAGATCCTGCGCTCGGTCTTGCGCCGCCGCAGGTGTTTGTACACGACGCGCGCCGTGATCATCGAGATCCAGCCATCGAGCGAACAGTCTCCGCGGAATCGCCCGATCGTGGTGACGAGCTCGATCATCGCGAGCTGCGCGACGTCTTCGCGGTCCATGTCTCCGCGCCCGAGCAAGCGCGCCACGGTTCGATCGACGAGCGGCCGCGCGCGATCGTGCAGTGCCGTGGCGGCGCCCGGGTCCGATCTGCGCAGCGCCGCGAGTAGGGCCTCGTCGTCGAGCGCGGGGCTGCGCGGTCGCTCCGGCAGCGACCCATCGGCGCTCGCGAGCCGCAACGCAGGCCGGTTCGCGCGA
>JBIOJD010000567.1:0-2166 GCA_044450485.1 Polyangiales bacterium
CGATCGCCGCGGCGTCCCACAGCGCGATCGCCACGCGCCTGATCACGGCGCCGTCGTCCGTCGGCTGCGGCAGGCTCTTGCTCCGCGTGACGAGCGGATAGCTCGGCTCCTGCTCGCCCGAGAACGCGCGTGAGATCCGCTTGCCGCGCGCACGGCCGAGCTTGCACTTCACGGTGATGGTGCAGCCTTTCACCCCGTCGTGGCGCAACCGGCTCGCGACCGCGTGCGCGTGGCTGCTCAGCGCTTCGGTGATGTCGTTGCGGCGGCGCAGATCGCGCTCGAAGGTGTTTTCCTCGCCATAGCTCTTGGCGGCGCGGTCCGGCTCCACGGGGCGGTCGTCGCGACCGCTCGCGAGCGCGATCAGCGTCGCGGCGCGCTCGGTGCCGACCACGGCCGCGAGCTTGCGCCTTTCGGCAGAAGCGAGGTCGCCGAGCGTGCGATACCCGGCTGCGAGCAGAGGCTTCTCCGCGGTCGGGCCGATCCCCCACAGCCAACGTATCGGCAGCGGATCGAGCAACGCGCGTGTCTCGGCCTCCGGCACCCACTTCAAACCATCCGGCTTGCCGAGCCTGCACGCGATCTTGGCCACGAGCTTGCTGCTGGCGATGCCGCAGGAAACCTTGAGGTCCACCTGCTCGCGCACGCGTGCCTTGAGTCGCCGCGCCAGCTCGACCGGTCCGCCGAACAGCCCGACCGACGCGGTGATGTCGAGGAACGCCTCGTCGAGCGCGAGCGGTTCCACCACCGGCGTGAATTCCTCGAACACCCGCTGCACCTGAGCGGAGACCGCCGTGTACTTTTCGATGTCCGAGGGCAAGAACACGCCCTCAGGACACAGCTCGCGCGCGCGAAACCCAGGCATCGCGCTGTGCACGCCATACTGGCGCGCTTCGTACGACGCCGCAGCCACCACGCCGCGGCGCGACGTCGCGCCGACGATCACGGGCTTGCCCGCCAGCTCCGGCCGATCTCGCTGCTCGATCGACGCGTAGAACGCATCCATGTCGGCGTGCAGCACGATGCGACCGCTCATGGACTGAGCTTACTTCGCGGCCGGACCCGCGGCACTGGTGCTCGTGGAGCCGCTCTGCTAAGGCACGGCGCCGAGAGGCGCGCGCATGGAGCTCTGGCAAGCACTGCTGCTCGGTTTGGTCGAGGGGCTCACCGAGTACCTGCCCGTGAGCTCGACGGGGCATCTCCTCGTGACCCAGCGCCTGCTCGGCATCGCGCCGACCGAAGCCTCGAACGCCTACGCGATCGCGATCCAGGCCGGAGCGATCGCGGCGGTGCTCGGGCTCTACGCCCGCCGCTGCCGCCAGCTCATCGAAGGCTTGTTCGGGCGCAACCCAGCAGGCAAGCGCCTCGGCACACGCTTGGTCGTCGCGTTCCTGCCCGCAGCCGTGCTCGGGCTCGCGTTCGATCACGCGATCGAGCGCCACCTGTTCGGTGCCTGGCCCATCGCGGCCGCGTGGGCCGCAGGCGGCGTCTTGATCCTGGTGGTCGATCGCCGCCTCGATCGCGTGGGCCGCTACGACCTCGACAGCATGACGCTGCGCGCCGCGCTCATCATCGGTGCGGCGCAGTGCGCTGCGCTGTGGCCCGGCGTGAGCCGCAGCCTGGCCACGATCCTCGGCGCGCTCGGCGCCGGTCTGTCACTCGCAGCAGCGGTCGAGTTCTCGTTCTTGCTCGGCTTGCTCACGCTCGGGGCGGCCACCTCCTACAAGTTGCTGCAGCACGGCCACGCGATGATGGAAGCCTACGGCCCCGTGCCGGTCGTCGCCGGCTTCGTCGCGGCGTGGCTCGCCGCGGTCGTGTCCGTGCGCTTCATGGTGCGCTGGCTCTCGAGCCACGGCCTAGGCCTGTTCGCGGTTTGGCGCCTGCTCGCCGCCGTCGCCGTCGTCGGCTTGCTGCTCGCGGGTGTGCTGTGAAGCCTCGCGCTTGAGGAGTCACCCGCCCGAATCACAGCAGCGGCTGGTTGAGCTCGGTGCGGTAGGCGTTCGCGTCGGGCTGCGACTCGGGCCCGACGACGTAGCACTCCCACAGGTTCTTCGCACAGGTGTGCCCGTTGCTCTCGACCCAAGCTCGAAGCTCGCCCCACGCAGCGCCGAGCCCCTCGTAGGGCCCGACGTAGACCGCGCGTGCCACCTTCGCGGCCGGCAACCGTCC
>JBIOJD010000568.1:0-2157 GCA_044450485.1 Polyangiales bacterium
AGCGAAGTAGCCGCACATGCCGTGAACACCGCCGCCCGGCGGGGTCGCCGCCGAGCACAAGTACAGGCGCGGGTTCGGCGTGCTGTAAGGGTCGAGTCGTGCGATGGGCCGAGTGAAGAGCTGCGTCGCGTCCGCGGCACCGCCGGCGATCACGCCGCCGACCAAGCTCTCGTTGTGACGCTCGAGGTCGCTCGGCCGGAACGCGCGGCGCGCGAGGACGAGATCGCGAAAGCCGGGAGCGAAGCGCTCGATCTGGGCTTCGATGGTCGCCGTCATGTCGACGTCCGAGCCATGGGGCACATGGCAATACGCATAGCCGGTGTGCTTGCCCGCGGGCGCGCGCGTGTCGTCGAACATGCTCTGCTGGCAGCACATCACGAACGGCCGCTCATGGCGCTGGCCGCGCCACACGGCGCGCTCGGAGTCGGCGATCTCCTCGAGCGTGCCACCCACGTGCACGGTCGAAGCGCGGGCACACGCGGGATCGCGCCAGGGAATCGGTCCTGCGAGCGCGAAGTCGAGCTTGAACACCCCCGGCCCGTAGCGATAGCGCGACAGACGCCGCAGGTAACCCGCAGGCAGCCGGTCACCTGCGATCTGCGCGAGCTGTTTGGGCGCGAGGTCGAACAAAATCGCACGCGCTTCGGGTAGCTCCCTGAGCGAGGTCACGCGCCTGCCGGTCTCGGTACGCCCGCCGAGCGAGCGCAGGTAGCTGGCGAGGGCGTTGCTCACCGCAGCGGAGCCGCCGCGCGCGACTGGCCAATCGCACAGGTGTCCGGTGAACGCGAACATCATCCCGACCGCGCCCGTCATCAGCATCTCGAGCGGGAGGATCGAATGGGCTGCGCAGCCTGCGAGCAAGGCACGCGCGCGCGCTTGCGCGAACAAGCCGCGACCGAGCCCCACAGCCGAGCGCAAGCCGTAGAAGCCAAAGCGCGCCATGGCCAGTGGGTGATGCGGCACGCGCAGCGGTCCGAGCAGGTCGCCGAGCAGCGGTCGGCCGAGCCGCACGAAGGGTCGCATCAGCTTGGCATAAGCCCGGGCGTCGGGGCCGAGGCCTGCAGCCGTGTCCTCGACCGAGCGCTGCAAGGTGACGGCGGGCCCGTCGTCGAGCGGATGGGCGACGGATAGCGCTGGGCTCGCCCAGCGCAGGCCGTGCTGCTCGAGCGGCAACGTGCTCAAGAACGGCGAGAGCTCGCCGAGCGGGTGCACCGCCGAGCACACGTCGTGCCGAAAGCCGGGCAAGGTCAGCTCCGCGGTGCGTGCGCCGCCGCCGAGCTCGTCGCTGGCTTCGAGCACGAGCACGGAAAAGCCCTGCTCGGCAAGTGCCACCGCAGCGGCGAGGCCGTTCGGGCCCGAGCCGATCACGACTGCATCGAGCTGGCTCTTGGCCACGGCTCCATATAGCACGCATGACGAAATCCAAACTCGGTGTAAGTTCAGCGGATGGAGAAGTCGGCAGCAGCGCCCGTGCTCGATCCGGCCGAAGCCGTGCTCACGTTCCTCTCGAGCGTGGGGCCTGGGTCCGAGGCCGAGCTCTACCTGCGACTGTTCCGCTCGCGCGCAGCCGAGAGCTTCGCCGCGGTCGCCATCGACACGGCGGTGATCGAGCGCGACGCCGAGCGCGTGGCCGTAGACCTGAGGTTTCTGCGCGCGCTCGATCTCACCCCGCTGGTGTTGCTCGGCCTGGATGCGCCCGCGAGCGCGACGGCGCACCAGCAGGTGCTGACCGACCTGCTCGGCGGGGCAGGCGTGAGCTGTGTGGCGCTGGACGCGACCGGACCGTACGAGGAGATCGCGACTGCTGCACGACGCAGTGCGATTCCGCTGATCGTGGCCAACGGTGCCAGTCGCGGCGAGCGCGTCGAGCGACTGGGAGCCCTGCTCTCGGCGCTTCACACCCACAAGCTGATCTTCCTGCACCCGTATGGCGGGCTCACGTCGCACGGCGAACGCCTCAGCGTGGTCAACCTGAGCACCGACTACGAAGCGCTCCGTGGCCGCTCCGATCTGCAAGCGGGCCAGCGGGAGCTGCTCGACGACAGCCGGCGTCTGATCTTCGACCTGGTCCCGCACCGGCTGCTCGTGTCGCTCACCTCGCCGCTCGACCTCTTGCACGAGCTGTTCACGGTCAAGGGCGCGGGCACGCTCATGCGC
>JBIOJD010000569.1:0-2145 GCA_044450485.1 Polyangiales bacterium
CTGCCGGCGCGCAACCCCACGCAGCCCGTGCCGCTCGCGCAGGGGCTGCTCGCACGCGGCACCGGCGACGCGTACGGCGCGGAGCTGCTCGTGCGGCTGCGCGCCTGGCACGGGCTCTCCGGCCAGCTCGGCTACACGCTCAGCCGCGCGGAGCGGCGCGACGTCGACGCGCCCACGCGCCTGTTCGACTTCGACCAAACCCACGTGCTCTCGGTCTTGGCGGCGTACGCGGCAGCGGGCTTCATCGTGAGCAGCCGCGTGCGCCTCGCGAGCGGTAGCCCGCGCACCCCAGTCGTGGGTGCGTATCGCGACCTGGCTGACGATCGCTTCGAGCCGGTGTTCGGCGCGCACAACGGCATCCGGCTGCCGGCCTTCTTTGCGCTCGACTTGCGCATCGAGCGCGTGTTCGTGCAGCGGGCGTTCAGTTGGTCGATCGCGCTCGACGTGAGCAACGTCACCAATCGGCGCAACGTCGAAGACATCGCCTATCGCTTCGATTATCGAGCGCGCGAGGACATCATCGGTTTGCCCACGCTCGCGGTGCTCGGATGGAGCTTGCGACTCTAGATGATGCGAAGACGCACAGCCAGTTGCCTGATCATCGCGCTGCTTGCAGGGGCTTGCCGCGAAGTGTCCGATGCTCGACCTTCGCGCATCGTGGGGCCGCAGATCCTCGCGCTCGAGGCCGAGCCGCCCGAGGCTGCGCCGGGCGCGAGCGTGAGCTATCACGTGCTCGCGGTCGATCGAGGCGGGTCGCTCGAGCCCACCCTTGGCATGCAGCTCGCCTATTGCCGCACGCCCAAGCCCCTGACGGACAATCGCGTGGCTTCTGACGCTTGCGCCGAAGCTTCGGAACAGCCGTTCGCCGGCGCAAGTGAGAGCCTCGAAGGCGTCGTGCCTTCGGACACTTGCGCACTGTTCGGGCCGAACGTGCCTGCGACCGATCGGCCCCCGGACCCAGATTCCACGGGCGGTTACTACCAGCCGGTGCGGGTGGAGATCGAGAGCCTCGCGGCGGTCGGCTTGCAGCGCATCCGCTGCCCGCTCGCCAATGCGCCGATCGATGTGGCCCTGGCATTTCGCGATCGCTACGTCGCGAATCAGAACCCCGTGCTCTTGCCGCTCTTGGCGACCATCGATGGCAAGGCCGTCGAGCTGAGCGACATCCCGCGGGACCGCGACGTGCAGCTCGCGCTCGGCTGGCCTGCGGAGAGCGCCGAACGCTTCGTCGTGTTTGACCTTGCCACCGCCACCCTGGCCGAGCAGCGCGAGTCCATGCGCGTGTCCTGGTTCGTCACCGACGGTGAGCTGAGCTACGACCGCACGGGTCGCGCCGCCGACGACTTTGCGCTGCGCACCGAGAACAGCTGGCATTCGCCTGGCACGGCCATTCGTGCGCATCTGTGGGTGGTGCTCCGCGACAGCCGCGGTGGCACGACGCACGCGAGCTACGACCTCGAGGTTCGCTGACCTCTGCGCCGATTGTCGGCCATGGGTTGCACGCGCGACCTGTGTGCCTAGGTTACCGCCCGTGAACAGGATCAAGTGCCTGGTCGTCGCGTCGACGCTGGGGTTGCAGCTCTCCTGCGCTTCCGGCGGCGGAGCGCCTGCTTTGAAGACGTCCGCAGCGGCGAGCCCACCGGCCGAGCCAGCGCGCGCCACAGCTGAGCCTCCCGATCGGGCCGCGCACATGCAGGCGACGTTCTGGAAGGCGATCGATGCGCGCGACGCCTTGATCGCCGGCAAGCTCGACCGCGCCAAGCAGCTCGCGGCCGAGCTCTCGAAGCAGAACGAGTCGGCCGTGCTGCCCGACGACTGGAAGCACTGGGTGCAGGTCATGAAGCAGCGCGCCGACGAGATCGTGCTCGCACCGGACCTCGAGACCGCCTCGCAGTCGATCGGCATGCTGGCGCTGAGCTGTGGCGAGTGCCATGCGTGGAAGCGCGCGGGCAATCAGCCGGAGCCCGCTGAAGATCCGAAGGCCCAGTACAAGCCGGAGGAATCCCTGTCCGAGCGCATGTATCGCCACGAGCTCGCTGCCGACGAGCTGTGGCTCGGCCTGATCGACGCCTCCGAGACGCTTTGGGAGCGCGGCACGGTGACGATAACCCGCGCCCCGCTCGAACCGCCGACCAAGCAAGGTGA
>JBIOJD010000570.1:0-2144 GCA_044450485.1 Polyangiales bacterium
CAGCGGTGCGCAGCCAGACGATCTTGATGGAGACCGCGAAGCGCTCTGCCGAGGCGCGTGCCGAGGCCCCGCTGCGGCACGTTGCCGCGCCGGCGCCAGAGCTGGTGCTCGATGCGGGCCGTTCGGTCGCGGCCGCCAGCTAAACATCGAGGTTGCTCGGATGGGCGGAGCGAAGCGACCTCCCCGCGCCATCTCCTGCAAGCGCTGGCGCGATCAACTGGCTCGCGCAGTCGCGGCATTGCGCTCGAGCGCCGATCCCGAGAGCGTCCATCAGTTGAGGGTCGCGATCGCGCGGCTGCGGGTCTGGCTCGTGCTCGGGGGCGTGCGGGTGCTCGACGACGACCTGCGCTGGCTCAGGCACGAGGCGGCGGCTGCCCGTGATCTGGACGTGAGCCTCGCGTTGCGGCCACCTGCGAAGGTGGCCGAGTGGTTGCGAACCGAGATCGGTCCCCGTCGCCGCGCGCTCACGGCCGCCCTCGGCGATTCGCGTGCGGTGGGCTTGATGCAGGCGCTTTCGCTGCTCCCGCCCGCACCGCCTGCGCTCGCGAGCGAGCGCGTGGCGCGGCTCGCGCGGTCGGCGCTGAGGCGTGGAGACGAGGCGCAAGCGCATCCCGCGGATGTGGCCGCGCTTCACAGGCTGCGGCGGGCCCTTCGCCGCCTGCGCTTCGGTCTAGAATGGATGGGCCAGCGACCGCAGGCTCTGATCGAGCTGCAGACGGTGCTCGGGGAGCTCGGCGATCGCGCGATCGCGCTTCGTGGCCTCACGCGCATTCCGCGGGGGACGACTGGCGCGGGAAGCTATCGCATCAGGCTCGAACGCGAGCTCGCGCGCTACGGCCGGCAAGCGCTTGCGCAGTGGCAGCAGACCCGCCCCTGGGTGCAGGAGCTCGCGCGATGATCGTGCGCGCCCGCGCGACGCAGCTCTTTCTCGTACGCCACGCGCCGGCGCTGCCGCGTGCCGCGGGCGGTGGAGACGCGGCGCGGCCGCTCTCACCCGAAGGAAGCGCCAGCTTCGGCCGCAGCGTGCGCGGGCTCGAGCGCCTAGGCCTACGCTTCGATCGCCTGTACCACAGCCCCTGGCTGCGTGCCGTGCAAACGGCTGATGCGTTGATGCCTCTCGTAGATGGCGAGAGCGTGGTCTGCCCCGACCTCGCCCGAGCTCCGAGCGCCGAGCTTCTCTCGTGCCTGCGCGGAGAACGCGTCGCGCTCGTGGGCCACGAGCCCTGGCTGAGCGCGCTCTGCGCATGGCTCATGTTGGGCTCGCCCGCCAGCGGCAACAGGCTCGTGATCAAGAAGGGCGGCGTCGTTCGTTTGCAAGGCAAGCTCGCGCCCTCGGGCATGGAGCTCCTCGCCTTGCTGCCGCCCAAAGCGCTGCGCGCGCTCGGCTGAAAAGCCGAGTCGATCCACTGGCTTCCACCGCTGACCGGCGCTAGCCTCAAGCGGGGACACGAGGCCGCCTTTTGATCTGGTCTTTCGGCGAATTCGAGGTGGATGCGGATCGCTACGAGCTGCGCAGGCAGGGCGACGTGGTCGAGCTCCGCCCGAAGGTGCTCGACGTGCTCTTGTACCTCGTGCGTCACAACGATCGGCTCGTCTCCAAAGACGAGCTGCTGCGCAACCTCTGGCCCGGCGAAACGATACACGAGGGCGTTCTGCCGCAGAACATCGCGCTCCTGCGCAAGCTGGTCGGGGACACGCGCGATCAAGCCAACGTCATCCAGACCGTGCACGGACGCGGCTACCGCTTCGTGGCCAAGGTCATGGGCTCGGGGTCGGTTCGTCCGCCACCGCGCGACGACAGCCGCGTCAGCAGCGCACAACTGCCGTTCGTCGGCCGCGACCGTGTGCTCGAGACGCTGCGCACTGCGCTCGACGACGCGTTCGCCGGACGCGGCCGGTTCGCGGTCGTGATCGGCGAAGCCGGTATCGGCAAGACACGCACGCTCGAGGCCATCGCGCAGGAAGCCGCGGCCGCCGGAGCGCGCGTGCTCGAAGCGCGCTGTCACGAGAGCCACGGCGCGCCCGCATATTTCCCTTGGGTTCAGATGCTACGCGCCGCGCAGGACCACATCGCGTCGAGCCAAGGCGTGCCCGGCGCCACGGAAGCGGGCCACCTGCTGGGCGAGCTGAGCCGCGACTTCGGC
>JBIOJD010000571.1:0-2143 GCA_044450485.1 Polyangiales bacterium
AGAGACGTGCGATCTCGGGCTCGGCGGGGCCGAGCGCTGGCTCGGGCTCCGTGCGGGCTTTTGCCGACCAGTCTCGCAACCTGTTCGCGACCCACCCGAGGCTCCGATCCACGTGGCACAGGATGCACGCGTTCGGCCGACCGTTGGCATCTGCGCCCTCGGGGACGCTCGGAGAGTCGATGCGGTGGCTGCGGTGCGCGCCGACCAAACCATAGACGATGCGCGGCATGTGGCACTCGACACAGCGAGCGCCTGCGCCGGCAGGCCCGTGATGGCTGTGGTGCTGCTTGGACGCGTCACTTCGCAGATCGGCGTGGCACCCGGTGCAGATCTGGTCGCCGGGTCGTTCGGGCCGCATCTGACCGCGCGGGTCGCCGCCGTGCATGGCGTGGCAATCGGTGCAAGTCAGTCCGCCGCGCTGCGTGCACGCCGACTGGAGCAACCCTTGGTACTCGTACGCGGTCAAGCGCGCCGTGCCGTCGGACCAGAAGCGCGGCGCGAACACGCCGTGCACGCCGTTCTGCGTGGTGTCGCGGCCGAGGGGTCGGCTGAACGCGCGGAGATCGTCGCCCGGCACGAAGCGGTCGCCGTCGCGGTGCACGCGCTCGATGTCGGGCGCGATGCGCTGGCCGTGGCAATGGCCGCATACCTCTGCGCTGCGCGCCTTGGCCAAGCGCGCCGGGTTGGCGATCGTGGGATCGGCGTGCCCGCTCAGGTGCAGCGCGAAGCGGCGTAGTGGATCGCGGTTGCTCGCGATGTGTCGCGACGCGGGCCCGTGGCACGCCTCGCACGCGATGCCGAGCTCGGCCACACGCGTGTCGAAGCGGCCGCTCTCGGGATCGAGGCCGGGGCTGGGCGCGACGTTATGACAATACACGCAGTTGTCGTTCCAGCGCGTGACGTGGCGATCGTAGTCGGTGCGTTCGATCGCGGTCCCGGGTAGCTCGGGCACCGGATCGGGCGTGAGGAACGCACCGTTCATGTGCATGAAGCGGCGCTCTTCGACGTGCCACGCCACGGGCAGCCGGTAGTACACGTCGCCATCGCGCGCGAGGTACTGCTGGTAGCGGCGCGAGCCCACGGTGCGCTCCACGACTGCGCTCCAGCGCTCGAGGCCTCCGCGCCGGCTCCATTGCATCACGAACCGGCCGCCGGCATCACGGCGCATGAGCGCGTGCACGCCCATGTAGTCGAGCTCACCGTGCTCGAAATCGCCGAGCACGCTGTCTTCAGTGGCGCGCTGGGTCATCGTGCGGTGAAACGTCCGGTGCCAGCTCGCGGTGTTGCCCGGGTGGCAAGGCAGGCACGAAGCAGAGCCCGTGTAGCGCGCGCCGTGCAACGCGAGCGGGCCGCTCAAGCTGCTCTGCACCGCGCTCGCGTGCCGGCCGAGCCAACCGAGCAGCGCGAGCGACCCGAGCAAGACGGCCAGGATCTTCGCCAACGCAGCTCGACCCTTGCCCACGTCGAAAGCATAGCTCCGGACCGAGATGCCTGTCGCCGAGCTGCCCTCACTTCGGCCTGGGAGGCTCGAGCTCGCGTAGAGACGCTTGCAGCACCTCGACCAGATCCTGGCTTTCGCCCGGGCCGGCAGGTGTGACCTCGCGATACGGATAGCGATCGTTGATCATGCGCGCCACGTAAGCGCCCTTGCTCTGTGAGCGCAGCAGCCATTCGTAGGCGCCGGGCTGCACGCCATCGAACTGGTAGATTCGGCCTGAGGCAAACTCCAGCTCGAGCGTGTGACTGGCCGCGTCGTAGCCGGCAGACAACACGACCCGCGACGTCAGGGGCAAGCGCTCCATGCGTGACAGCGTGATCACTCGGCGCTCCACCTGCAAGCGCGAAAGCACCCAGCGGGGACGGACGCGCGGCAGCTCAACGCGCGTTGAGGTTGCGGCGGCGGCAACCGTGCTGACGCGGCCGAGGGATGCGTCCGGCGACGCGCGAAGAGCTCGAAAGTGCGAGCGCGATTGCCCGCGGACGGGCGGCTTTGATAGTTTTCGGTCGCCATGGCACGACCCGGTCACCGCCCCGTGGAGCTGCGAGCCCTCGGGCTCGGGCACCGAGCGCTGCATCGTCTGAGCGGTGGTCGCTTCGGCCAGCTCGAGCCTGGAGCACAAGCGCCCCGCGGTCGGTTCTTGCA
>JBIOJD010000572.1:0-2142 GCA_044450485.1 Polyangiales bacterium
CTCGTTCAGCCGCAACCAGTCGATGTGGCGGGCCACCGCGGCGCGCGCGAAACGCATCAACGGCTGGCCGTCCGCTTGCTCTGTGCTCGGTGCTGCGACGGCCTGCGCCAAAGCGTCGATCGCGGGCTTGGGCATGCCCATGGCGATGATCGGGTTGAGCAGCCCGATATAGGTATCGACGATCTCGGACAGCGTGAGCTCGGGACGTGCGCCGAGGTCGACACGCGCGCCGGCGTTCTGCAACGCGGCGATGGTGCGCTCGAGCACGCGAGTCACTTCAGTGCTGACCGCGAAGCTCGGGTCGTCGAGCCAGACCGCCACGCGGTAATCCGCGAGCTTGTCGCGCCGCGCAGCGGGCAACGAGAGGCGATAAGCCTTCGCGTGTGCGGCGTCTGGGCCGGCGAGCACGTCGAGCGCGAGCCAGAGATCTGCGGCCGAGCGCGCGAGCGGGCCGGGCACGTTCAGGTCGACCTCGGCAAGCACGCCGGGCGGGCCGGGAATGTGGCCCCGCATGGGGATGAGCCCGTAGCTCGGTTTGTGCCCGTACACGCCAGTCCAGTTCGCAGGCTGCCGGATCGAGCCGCCGATGTCCGAGCCGAGCTCGAGCGCGGAGAAGCCACACGCGACCGACACGGCCGCACCACCCGAGGAGCCTCCGGGCGTGCGCTCGAGGTCGTGCGGGTTGCGCGTCGTGCCGAAGATCTCGTTGTAGGTCTGCACGTCCGAGCTGTACTCGGGCACGTTGGTCTTTCCGAAGATCACCGCGCCCGCGTCGATCAGGCGCTGCACCGCGACCGCGTTGCGCCGCGGGACGTGCGCTTCGAGCGCCTTGGCCCCGCCGGTCGAGCGAATGCCTGCGGTCTCGTACGCATCCTTAATCGTCATCGGCAAGCCGTGCAGCGGACCCGTGAGCTCACCGCGCGCCAGCCGCTCGTCCAGCTGTCGCGCCCGGGCGCGGGCGCGCTCGACGTCGAGCGTCACCACGGCGTTGAGCTTGCCGTTGTGCTGCTCGATGCGTCGCAGCTGAATCTCGAGCAGCTCCGAGCTCGACAGCGCGCGCGTACGGATCAGCGCAACGAGCTCCGAAGCGCTCTTGAGCCCCAGCTCGTCCATCGGGGCCGAGCGTACAGCACTTGCCGAGCGCGTTCGAGCGCGACCGAGCGCGCCGCCCTTTGGCTCTGTCGATTACCGCCCGTACAACGCGGCGCGCAGGCCCGAGGCGCGATCGATCGAGGTCTGCACCGCCAGGGTCAAGACCTCGGCCGGCGCGTACAACACCACGCGCGTGCGGGCTCGCGTGACGGCGGTGTAGAGCAGCTCGCGGGACAACACTGGGGAGGGCTCCGGCGGCAGGAGCACGGCGACCTCGTCGAGCTCCGAGCCTTGGCTCTTGTGCACGCTCATCGCGTACACACTCTCGTGCGGCGGCAGTCTCGCGACCGCGACCGTGCGCAAGCCGCCGTCGCCGGCGAAGCACGCGACGACGCGCTCGGAGTCGGCGACCTCGTCGAGCACGCCGACGTCGCCGTTGAACAACCGCGCCTGATGATCGTTCTGGGTGACCAGGATCGGCCGGCCTGCGTAGCGCTCGGCGCGCGCGTCGATCAGCCCGTCCTCTCGCAGCTTGGCCTCGATCGCTGCGTTGACCGCGACCTGACCATGCGGGCCTCGTCGGTGAGCGCACAGCACACGGAAGCGCTCGAGCTGCGCGAGCTTGGCTTCGGCTCCTTGGGCAGCGAAGTAGGGCGCGAAGCCGCGAACAGCCGCGTCGAACAACGCAGCCGGAACGGGACCCTTGGCCGGGGTCTCGCACAGCGCGACGTCGGGCAGCTTCGGGTCTCGCAGGATCTCGAGCGCGCGTGCCGCATCGCCAGCATTGATCGCATCGGCCAGCGCACGGATGCCACTGCCCTCGGCGTAGCGGTATGAACGCTGCAGCACCACGATGCTGCGGCCGATCTCCGCGCGCTCGGCCGCTTCGCCGAGGCCCGCGCCGCAGATGTCGCCGAGCACGGCGCCCGCCTCGACCGACGCGAGCTGGTTTCGGTCGCCGAGCAGGATCACGCGCGCTTTGCTGGGCACGGCGTCGAGCAGGCGCGCCATCAGCGCGAGGTCCACCATCGACGCCTCGTCGACGACCAC
>JBIOJD010000573.1:0-2134 GCA_044450485.1 Polyangiales bacterium
GCCCGAGGCGGCACGGCCGGCGGGCGACGTTGCGGTCGGGCGTTTCACGCTGGTGACCAAGCTCGACCGCACCCAGGCTGTGACGGGCGACGCGGTCACGCTCACCGCGATCGTGCAAGGCCAGGGCAACTTGCGGAGCGTGAAGCTGCCGACGCCGGCGCTGCCCGGCGTGGACGTGCTCGCGCCCGAGACCAAGGACCTTCTGGAGTGGCCCAACGATCTCGTGGGCGGCACGCGCGAGTACCGCTTCCTGCTCGTGCCGCGCCTGCCCGGCCGCGTGCAGATCCCCGCGCTCACGCTCGCGACCTTCGACCCGGCCACGCGGCGCTACGAAAGAGCGTCGAGCACGCCGCTGGCGCTGGACGTGGTCGGCCAAGCGCTGGCCAAACCGCAAGCGAGCACAGAGCCCGCGCCGGAGCAGAAGGCCACGCCGGAGCCGCAGAGCTGGGCGCCGATCCGAACGCAGAGCAAGCTGCAGCGCGGCTACAGCCGGCTCGTCGAGCAGCCGTGGTATCCGTGGGCGCTGGCAGCGCCGGTCTTGATCTGGCTCTCGGTGGTGAGCGCCGCCGCGGTGCGCCGCAAGGTCGCCGAGGCCGCGCAGAGCGGCCAGGGGCGCCTGCTGCGCGATGCCGAGCAGCGCTTGCGCAACGCGGAGGCAGCGGCGCGCGAGGGCGCGGGGCCGCGCTTCTTCGCGGAGGCGAGCGCGGCGTTGATCGCGGTGCTCGAAGCGCGACTCGAAGAAACGCTGTCTGGATTGACGCGGCCGGAGCTGCGGGCTCGACTGCAGGCGCGCGGCATCGAGCGCGGGCTCGCGGAGGCTGCGCTCGCGCAGCTCGAGAGCGCCGACCTCGCACGCTTCGGCGGACCGTCGAGCGACGCCACCTCGGCCGAGCTCACGCAGGAAGCCGCAAAGCTGCGGGGGCTCTATGCCAAGCTCGAGAGCTACGCGCCGCGTGCGGGGGAGCAAGCCGCATGAGGATCAAGCTCGGTTGTGCTCTGTTGGTGCTGCTCGGCGTGGTCTGGCTCGCACGTCCGGCGCGCGCCGAGAGCCTCACGCAGATCTTCGCCTCCGCGAACGAGGCCTACTTCCGCGGCGATTTCGAAGGCGCCGAACGGCAGTACTCGCGCCTGCTCGAGGCGGGCGTGACCGATCCCGACGTGTGCTTCAACCTCGCGACGACGGAGGCGCGGCGGGGGCAGCTCGGCAAGGCTGTGCTCTACTTCGAGCGTGCCCTGCTCTTCAATCCGAGCGACGAGGTCGCGCAACACGAGCTCGCGCAGGCGCGCTCGGCTCTGGGCCGTAAGCGCGCGGAGCGGGAAGGCGAGGCCACGGTGCAGGCGCGCCCTCCCCTGACCGAGGCGCTGGTGCGACCCTTGCCGATCGACTTGCTCGCCTGTGTCGTTCTCGCCCTCGACGGGCTCGTGTGCGCGCTGTTGCTCTTGCGGCGACGAGCGCGGGGCGAGACGCTCCGCCTCGGCCTCGCCATCAGCCTGCCCTTGCTCGGCCTTTTGCTCGGCCTCGCGGGCTTCGCGCTCTTCGTCAAGACCGACTCGCTCGGCGACGGGCGCGCCGCAATCGTGCTGCGCGAGGGTTCTGAGCTGCGCGAAGGGCCGGCAGACTCCGCCCAGACCCGGGCCAAGGCCCACGAGGGCCAGAGCGGACGGCTGACCCGACGCGAAGGCAGCTTCGTCCGGGTGCAGCTCCAGGGCGGCGAGGCCGGATGGATGAAGAGCACGGACATCGCGGCGATTCGGCCGGATTGACAGGCACCCTAGCCGGTACGAGGATGGCACCCGCAATGAACCGCGCGAAGCAGCAACAGCCCACCGTCTTGGTCGTGGACGACGACCTCGAGATCCTGAACCTCACCCGCAGCTTGATGCGTCGGCGCGGCTTCAGCGTGATCGAAGCCTCCGACGGCGACGAAGCCATGCGCCAGGTGCTCGAGAACCGGCCCGACCTCGTGATCCTCGACGTGATGATGCCGGGACAGAGCGGCTGGGAGGTCTGCCGCTCGATTCGCGAGACCGACAGCCTCAAGAACACGGGCGTGATCATGCTGACCGGCGTCGGCCACAGCATGAACGAGCTGACCTCTCCGCTCTACGGCGCGGACGCGTACCTCGACAAGCC
>JBIOJD010000574.1:0-2134 GCA_044450485.1 Polyangiales bacterium
CGCTTCCGCAGGGAGAACGGCGCGTGGCGAACCGACGCATCGCTCCATCTCGGTCGCGCCGCGGCCACGCTCGCGCGCTCGCGCGACGGCGCGCGGATCTACGCGACCACGACCGACTATCGACCTGCAGGTCCGCCGAACCTCGGCAATCACTTCGTGCAAGACCAAATCCTGTTCATCGACGTGGCGGCGTTCGAGGTGCGGCGCGCGCTGCTCACCGCCCGCCGCAGCCCGCGGCAGTCGAAACCCGGCGACGTCGACCGCGGGGTCTCGCCGATGGGCATGGTCGAGGCCCACGACGGCTCGCTCCTGGTGGCGTTCGCCGGGACCGACGAGATCTGGCGGCTACGCGAAGGTGCCGCCGAGCCAGACGTCATCGACCTCTACGACACGCCGCTGCACGCGCCGCACGGCCTTTGCGAGCTCTGGGACGGCACGCTCGTGGTCGCATCGCCGTCCGCAGGCGCGCTCGGGCTCGTCTCGTTCGACCACGCCCCCGCACACGTGCTCAGACTCGCGCCCGACGACGACTACCTGCGCCAGCATGCTCGCGAAGCGCTGGCGCGTAGGCTCGGCGAGCACGGCTTTTACGAAGCGACCCGCAGCGGGATCTCTTGTCAGAGCTGCCACATGCACGCGGACAGCGACGAGGCCGGGCACAACCTCGGCACGCACCGCTTGCTGCCAACGCTGAGCGTACGTGGCCTGCTCGGAACGGCGCCTTACCTGCGCGACGGAAGCTTCAGCAGCATCGGCGCGCTCGACCACGTGGCGCAGACCTTGTATCGCGGCTACTTGCGACGCGTGCCAGGTCGCGCGCAGACGCTCGATGCGTTCGTGAGCTCGCTACCCCGAAGGCGGCCGCTCCGCGAAGCCGCTCCCGATCTCGCGCGCGTGCGACGCGGCCTGCAGGTGTTCTCGCGCGCGGGCTGCACCACCTGCCACGCCTTTCCCGCGTTCACCCACCTCGGCCAGCAGCTCGTCCGCTCGGTCTTTCCCGAGCGCGGAGCGCGCTTGCCGGCAGACGAGGTGCTCGACACACCGTCTCTGCTTTCAGTGGCGGCCAGCCCGCCGTACCTGAGCGACGGAAGCGCCCGAACGCTCGAAGCCGTGCTCACCGAGCACAACCGCAGCAACCGCCACGGTGACACCGCGCGCCTCTCGCGCACCGAGCGCGCGGACCTCGTGGCGTTTCTGGAGTCGCTGTGAACGAGACCGCCGTAGCGCCAGCGCCCCTGCGTCGCGTCGTCGCCGCGCGCGTCGCGTTTGCCGCGTTGCTCGCGCTCGGTCTGGTCGCGGCGCTTGGCCTGCGCGAGCACTGGCCGGTTGCCCGCGAGCTCGTGCTCGCGCGGGGCACGGGTTGGGTCGCGCTCGCCGCGCTGCTGTTGTCGTTGAGCACGACCCCACTCTCGCGCGCCCTCGGCCGCCTGCGACGTTCGTCCTCGGCCGCACCGACCTTTGCCATCACGCGCCGCGCGCTCGGCATGACCGCGGCCTGGCTCGCGCTCGCCCATGCGCTCGTGGCGCTGACAGGCACGCTCGCGGGAAATTTTGGCGCACTGCCCGGCTCTCCTCACCTGCGCGCTGGCTTGACCGCGCTCGGGGTGCTCTTGGTGCTGCTGCTCACCTCGTTCGCGCGGGTCGTGTCCCTCTTGCGCCTGCGTCTCTGGAAAGAGCTGCACCGCCTCGCCTACCCGGCCGCGTTCCTGGCGTTGCAGCACGTGCTGCTATCCCCGTTCGCGCCACGCACGCTGACGCTCGCCCTCTTCGGAACCGCGTTGCTCGTGACCCTGCTGCGGTTGCTTTGAGCCGCCATGGGCCGTCGTCGCGGGCCATGGTGTTCTGAGGCCCGGTGCTTCTCGATTACGCTCTCGGCACGGGGCGGTGTAGGCTCCCCTGCCGAGGTGCGTCATGCTGCGGTTGCTCACTCGATTGTTGGTCGTCACGCTGGTCATCGCGGTCTCGCCGCAGCTAATCAGGGACATCAAGGTGAACAGCTTCGGCTCCGCGATGCTGGCCGCAGTCGTCTACGGGGTGTTGTTCGTAGCCATCGGCTGGCTGATCCACATCGGGGTCGCGTTGCTGTCGATCGTGCCGGGCGTGCTCACGCTGGGGCTCTTCTTCCTGCTCGTGC
>JBIOJD010000575.1:0-2131 GCA_044450485.1 Polyangiales bacterium
AGGCAACACCAATGCGAGCGCCGTGGCCGAGAAGCTCGGCGTCTCATCGCGTACGCTGCACCGCAGGCTGCAGCACGAGGACGCGAGCTATCAGGATCTGCTCGACCGCGTGCGCTTGCGGTTGGCCGTGCGCCATCTCGCCGCAGGACGACCGATCGCGGAAGTCGCGATGTTGGTCGGCTTCGCGCAGGCGAGCACGTTCCACCGCGCGTTCAAGAGCTGGACCGGCCAGACACCGGCCGACTACCAAATTCGCAATCGCCAGCAATCCGCCGCGCTCAGCCGCCAAGCTTGGCCTTGACCGCTGCGCTCACGGCCTTGCCGTCTGCGGCGGGCCCGAGCTTCTCGAGCGCGGCCTTCATCACGCGTCCCATGTCCTTGAGCGAGGTCGCTGCCAGCTCGCTCACGACCGCGTCCACGACGGCGGCGACCTGCGCGGCGTCCGGAGCGCTCGGCAGATAGCTCTCGAGGATCACTTTTTCTGCGCTCTCGCGCTCGACGAGATCGGCGCGACCGCCCTCGCGATACTGTGCGATCGACTCTTCGCGCTGCTTGAGCAACCCGCGGATGAGCTTCAGCGCCTCATCCTGCGACAGCTCGGTGCCGCTGTCGATCTCGCGAGCACGGATCGCACCGCGGATGTTGCGTACGGTCTCGAGCCTCACGCTGTCCTTGGCTCGCATCGCAGCCTTGAGGTCGTCGTCGAGGCGTTTGCGCAGATCCATGGCGCCGAGTATGCCACGGGTGCAAGAAAAACGGCTCTCCGGAAACGACTCACGACGAGGCGGCCATGCGCTCGTGGGAACGTCGCCAGCTTCTGCTGCTGCTCCTGTGCTGCGCCGCGCTCGGCGCTTGCAGCCGCAGCGGCCTTCTGAGCCCAGAAGCCCCGCGGCAGTGCGTGGCCGTGCAGCCGGGACACCTCAGCACCCTGATCGTGCCGGTCGACGTGGTGATCCGCAGCACCGACATCTTGTTCTTGATCGACAACAGCAGCTCGATGAACGAGGAGATCCAGCAGATTCGCTCCCGGCTGAGCTCCGTGATCGCGCCGGCGATCCGCGCACAAGTGCCGGACACCGACCTCGGCGTGGCCGTGTGCTCCGATTTCGGGGAGCGCGTGCTCGGCCAGCCCAGTCATCCCTACAGGTTGCTGCAACCGATCACGCAAGACGTCGAGCGCGTGGTGCAAGCCACGAAGCAGATCAAGCTCGAGTACGGCGGTGACGAGCCTGAGAGCCAGCTCGAAGCGCTGTATCAAGCCGCGACCGGCATCGGCTACGGCAGCTACATCCAAGCCAAGACGAATTGCCCACCCGGCACACGCGGCGGGGTGTGCTTTCGCGACGGATCGTTCTCGGTCGTGATGCTGTTCACCGATGCGCCGATGCGCAACGTGGCCGGGCTGCTGCCGGACGGCAGCGCCACGCCGCCGGTCGCGTACGACCCGTTCGCGCCCGACGCACCGTACATTCCGTACGTGCGCGGCTACGACGAAACGATCACCGCGCTCCGGCAGCAGAACATGCACGTGATCGGGCTGTGGTCCGGCGGCGACGGGCCGGGGTCGGACGACCTGCGGCGCGTCGCGAGCGACAGCGGCGCGCTCGACGCGAACGGACAGCCGATCGTCTTCGACATCGGCGACAACGGCGAGGTGCTCGGCGAAGGCGTGGTGCAGACGCTCCAGGCGCTCACCACCGCGGTTCGCGCTGACGTGCAGCTCGACCTCACGGACGGTGACAAGACGGACGCCATCGACGCCACCACCCTGGTGACGGCCGTCCAGGCGCTGCGCGCCGAGCCCGCGGGCGGCGCCAAGTCCGACGGCGAGAGCTTTCGCGACGTGGTGCCCGGCACGCGCGTCTTCTTCGAGCTGACCATCGACGTATCGTCCGTACCGACCGCCGACGCGGATCAGCGCTTTCCGCTATTCGTCCGCGCCAAGACCAGCGACGGCCGCATCCTGCAAGACCAGACCCTCGACATCCTCGTCCAACGCGAGGCCCGCTGCGACTGAGCGAAGCGTACCTCGCGCGAGGATGGGCCCCGGACCGACGCTTCAAGCAAGCGCGGGAGCGAAGCGACCCTAGCGGGAGGGTGGGCCCCGACGAGCTTTGCTCGGCGGGCGGGA
>JBIOJD010000576.1:0-2128 GCA_044450485.1 Polyangiales bacterium
CACCGCGTATGGCCGCATGCTCGAGCGGCTCGCAGCCGACGAGCGCGATCCGCTGCGCTGGCCGGCGCTGCCGACCGACGTGTTTCGGTTCTCACGCGTCGCGGCGCATCCCGAAACCGAAGACATGAAAGTGTTTCGCACCTCGGGCACGACGGACAGCCGGCGCGGAAGTCACCACCTGCGCGACCTCTCGCTCTACGATCGCGCGGCTCAGGCTGCGGCACGCTTTGCGCTGTTTCCGGACGAGGAGCGCATGCAGCTCGTGGTGCTGGCGCACTCGGCTGCGGAGCAGCCCGATTCTTCGCTGAGCTACATGCTCGGGCGTTTTGCGGAGTGGTTCGGGCGCGGTCCGAGCGTGCACGTCATCACGGGCAGCGCGCTCGACCCAGAGCTGCTCGCGCGCACGCTCGTAGCGGCCGAGCGATCGCAGAGCAAGCTGGCGTTGCTCGGAACCAGCTTCGCGTTCGTGCACGCCGAAGAAGCGCTCGGCGGGCGGCGTTTCACCCTGCCTGCCGGCAGTCGGATCATGCAGACGGGCGGCCTGAAGGGCCGCGTGCGCAGCGTGCAGCCCGAAGCGATGCTGAGCTCGCTCAGCGCGCGCTATGGCGTGAACGAGCGCCTGATCATCCAAGAGTACGGGATGACCGAGCTGTGCTCGCAGCTCTACGAGAGCAGCTTGCGCGAGACCGTGCTCGGCTTGCCGAGCGGCCCTCGACGGTTGCGGTGTCCGGGCTGGGTCAGGGTGAGCGCGGTCGACGCCGAGACGCTCGCGCCAGTGGCGCAAGGCGCGGAAGGCTTGCTGCGCGTGGACGACCTCGCGAATCTGCAAGGCGGTGTGTGCGCGATTCAGACCTCGGACCGCGCGCGTGTCGTCGGCGACGGCGTCGAGCTGCTCGGCCGCGCCGAGGGCGCCACGCCGCGCGGTTGCTCGCGCGCGATCGATCTCGCGCTCGGGGGCGAAGCGTAGCCGTGCAGCCGCGTCCGAGCGTCGAACGCGTCGTCGCCCTGTCGGCATCGCTTCGGGCCGCCGGAGGCAGATTGCGCGGCATGCCGCTCACCGACCGCGCTGAGGCGATCGCGCAGGTCGCGCGGCGCTTGCTCGATCGGCATGACCTATTCGGCGCTGAGCTGCGGTCGCTGCTGCTCGCGAGCAGTGGGCTCTGTGCCGAAGTCATCGAGCTCGGGGTGCGCACGACGTTCGGGGCGATCGAGCGCGACGCACTGCTCGAGCTGCGGGCGAGCCGGCCGAGCGGCGGGCCTCCGGCGCTGACAGTCGCGGTGCTCGCGGGCAACGTCTGGAGCGCCGCCGTGCGCCCGCTGCTTCTGCCGTTGCTCTGCGGCGCGCCGGTCCTGGCCAAAGCCTCGAGCCAGGACGCGGCGCTGCCAACGGTGGTTGCGCATGCGCTCACGGCCGTGGATGCACGGCTCGGCGACGCCTGCGGGGTGCTCTGCTTCGCGCACGGCGACCGCGCGCTCGACGCTGCGCTGTTGCGACACGCCGAAACGGTATCGGCCTACGGCAGCGACGAGGCGATCGCAGAGATCGCGGCGGCCATGCCGTCCACCGCCCGCCTGGTCGCCCACGGTCACGGGCTCGGGGTCATCGCGGTGCCTGCCGAGGCGCTCGGCAGCGAAGCGGCTGGCAGAGCGCTGGCCTCACGCGCTGCAATCGACGTCGCGGCATACGATCAGCGCGGCTGTCTTTCGCCGCAGGCCGTGCTCGTGCAGAGCGGCGGCGTGGTGAGCGCACGCGAGCTCGCTCGGTATCTGGCGGATGCGCTGATGGCTCTCGCGCGCGAGCTGCCGCGTGGAAAGCTGCCGGAGGGCGCCGCAGCGGAGCAGCTCCAGTGGCGCGGCGTTGCGGCTGCGCTGGGCGAGCTCCACGCGAGCGCGGACTGTGCAGTGAGTCATGAAGGCACTGCCGCGCTGCGCTCGAGCCCCGGCTACCGCAACATCGCGATCTACGACTGCGCCGATCTCGCCGCGATGCGCGACCGGCTTTTGCCCCTCGGCCCCCACCTCAAAGCGCTCGGCATCGCCGCCGTCCAACGACCGCACGCCCTCTGCGACCTCGCACCCTACGTCTGCGAAGTGGGCGCAATGCAATCCCCACCCCTCGCCACCCCCC
>JBIOJD010000577.1:0-2128 GCA_044450485.1 Polyangiales bacterium
CATCCGACGCTGGGGCGCTTGGACGTCGTCGAAATCTCTCGCGAGGTGCTCAGCCTGGCGCCGCTCTTTGCCCGCGCGCGTGGTGTCAATCCGTTGCAGGATCCTCGCGTTCGCGTCTTCGTGGACGACGGCCGTCATCACATGCTCGTGCACGCCGAGCGCTACGACGTGATCACGGCTGAGCCGCCACCGCCGAATCACGCCGGTGTGGTCAACTTGTATTCGCGGGAGTTCTATCGTTTGGCTGCGAGCCGGCTCGCACCGGGCGGCGTGATCACGCAGTGGTTACCCGTGTTCGAGCTTTCCAATGCCGAAGTGCGGGCGATGATCGCGGCGTTCGTCGCCGAGCTGAAACACACGGCGTTGCTCTATGGCTACCGCCAGCACTTGATCTTGATCGGCTCACAGAGCCCGCTCGCGATCGATCCGGCGCGCGCCCTACGGGAAGGCCGAGATCCCGGTGTAGCCCGCAACCTGCAGCGCAGCGGCATCGGTGACTTGGACGACGTGCTCGGCTCCGTGCTCGAGACCGATGCGGAGCTGCGCCGCGATGCGCGGGGTAGCATGCCTGTAACCGACGACCGCCCCTCGATTCAGTACCCATACGAGAACGTGCGCGAGGACACGGCGTACACGACTGGGCTTTCGCGCGATCCGAACCACGCATTCGTGCTGCTCGCCCAGGGCGCGGACCCTGCCACGCGAACGCGAATCGAAAGCGCGTACGCTGCAACGGTGGCGGCGATCGCGGCGCTGCCAGATCTCCTGCCGCAGGCCTCGGAATCGTCGGAGCTCGCGCTGGGCACGACGCTGACGTCGGCATTGCACGCACGGCCGGGCAACGCGGGTCTGTGGTATCTGCTGTCGCTCGATCCCGATCGCGTGCGCGCCGCAGAGGCTTCGCTGCGCACGGCTGGCGCGCCGGACCCCGACGCCGCTTGGACATTGGCTCGGCATGCGTTCTACGCGGGCGACTACGCGCAAGCGCTGGAACGCCTAGGCAAGCTGCAGCCCGATGCGGAAGATCGCGCGCTGCACGCGTTGCTCCGCGCCGGCTGTCTGCGCGCGCTCGGTCAGCCGAGCCAGAGCGCGGAGGCATTTCGCGAGGCGGCGGCTGCGAGCCACGACGCTCGTTTCAAAGCTGTCGCTGCACAGCTCGCAGACCAAGCAGCAGCGCCCTTCCCCACGGATGCTGGACCCTGGACACTGCCAGCTACGCCAGCGCGAGTCGCGCCGTGATCGCGTGAGCTAGCGCCACGCCTCAGCCGAAGTTGTACAGACCTTCACCGTGGGTCACGAGGCTGCTCTTCAGCATCGGGTCCAGCGTCTCGCCGTCGAGCGTCACGTCGATGCTCGAGGGCTTGCCGCCGGTCAGCTCCCAACCACGCGTGATCGCGCGATCCTTGGTGATGCCCTGCTCGAACGGATGCGCCGTGTACGAGCTCGCGGGCGAGCCCGACTGCCAGGGCCCGGCTTGGGTCGCCGCGGTGCCGACCACGCCCGCGCCGTTGGCGAACGCGCTGTTCGCGAACGCCGCGAAGCCCGCCGTGTACGTCATGCCGCCCCCGGTGGCGGGCACCTGGTTTTGCAGCGTGACCAGCAAGCTGCACGCGACCGAGTCGTGGTTCGGCAGCGCGGTCGAGGCCACCACGATCGCCGGGTCGAGCGCATAGATCGTGCCCATGTCCGGACCGCCGTGCAGGAGCGCTTTTTCCGCGACGGTCACCACCATGCGGAAGCGATCGCGGATCTCCTTGGTGTAGTTCACCTCGGTGTATTTCTCATAGAAGAACTGCGCGTCGTGGTGCATGTCGTGGCGGCTGTCGTCGCGCAGCCAGCCGATCGCGCTCTTCTGTCCGAGCGTCAACCCGGCCAGCGAGTGCGCGCCGATGCGCGGCATGTAGATGATGTGATCGACCTGGGTGACGATGCCCGCGATGTGCATTCCACGCGGCCAGTGATTGTCGTCGGGCGGCGTCGCGTCGATGTAGTCCTTGTCCCAGTCGCCGTCGTCGAAGAAGTACACCTCGGCGTCTTGCTCCACCGCGATCAGCCCGTTGGCGCTCATGCCCCACTGCTCGCGTGTTGAGCTGAAGCGGCCGACAGACGTCTTGCGGATCCACTCGAC
>JBIOJD010000578.1:0-2122 GCA_044450485.1 Polyangiales bacterium
CACGCGCGTGCCCTCGCGCGCGAACAAGGTCATGGTCGGTCCGCGCTCTATTTGGAGACCGAGCGGTTTGCCGGCACCGTCGAAAGGGAACTCGTAATAGAGATCGCCGCGATCGATCTCCACCCACAAGTCCATGTCGTCGGTGTAGTACGCCGGTAGCTCGACCGAGTCGATCGCGATTGCGTAGTGTGGGGTGGCGAGCACGCTCTGTAGCTGCCGATAGAACCGCTGCGCTCCCGCCGGGGTTTGAAGGCCGAACGCGTCGAGCACGCGCTGCTGGATGCGGCGGACGACGTCGGGCGCGTCCTCCACGTGGTTGCGCCCGCCCGCAGGCAGGGCGCCGAACGCGCTGCTGTCCTCGATCACACCGAGGTCGAGCACCATGCGCTCGGACAGCACGCGCAAGAGCGCGCGGCGTTCGAGCTCGAGCGGATCGGCGCGCAACGCCTCGAGCGTCTCGCCCTTCAAGCTGCCCCGCGCGTAGATGCGGTTGCGGCGCTCGAACTCCGCGAGCGCGCTGCGCGTGTCCTCGTCGAGCACGCCGCTCGGCTGCGACCGCAAGTGCTGCTCGCACACGAGCCGCGTTTGCAACGCTGCGACCACCGCCTCCGGCACCGCCGGTGGATCCGCGCCCTCGTCCCACGCGGCACCCTCGAAATCTGTGAGCGGCTGCAACGCGAGCGCGGTGATGCACGGCTTGTTCGAGAGCGCCGCGAAACGGCGCGCGAGCAGCGCGGGGCTGGGCGGAATGCCATGCGGCTCGAGGTAGCGTTCCTGTCTGGCGCGCCGCCCCTCCGGACCTTCCTCGAAGCGCGCGTTGGCGAGCGCAGCAAAGGTCCGTTCGTAGTCGTGCCGCGAGTCCGGCGAGGAGCGAAACAACGCGGGCACCCATTCGCTGCCCACGTCGAGCACGAACAAACCGGAGGCTTCGGCCTCGCCGCGCGCGATCACGCCGACCTGCTCACCGTTGCGAAAGACAGGTACCTCGCCCGGACCCGCGACGGGCGCCCGAACGTCGCTTTCGGGAGTCGATGGCTCTGAGCTGGGCTCGGCGGCGCCCGCGGCTTGCGGCGCCCTAGGCTCGCGCACGGCCCATGCCGCCAGCCCGAGCGGCTCCTCCACGAAGGATCTGGATGGCACACGCGGCGCCGGCGTCTGGCTGCAGGCGGCGCAGAAGCAAGCCATGGCCCAGACGGCGACGACACTGGCGATCGCTCGCGGGCCATCCTCGGTCTGGTTGATCGACGTCACGACAGAACCTCGGACACGACATACACTGAGCCCCTTCGACGCGCATCCGTATGACCGGGGACCCTTCGCAGCCCGAGCTCGACGCGTTGGCCGACGGCCTGACCACGCTGGCGGTCACGGGCACCAACGGCAAGACCAGCACGACGAGCATGATCGCCAGCATCGTCGGCGCCGCCGGCGAGCCCGCAGTGCGCGTGACGACGCTCGGGATGTGGGTCGGCGCCGAACTGATCGCGGAGGACAGCAGCATGGCGTCGTTCGTCCGGACCGTGCAGCGAGCACGCGACGTCGGAGCGCGCACGCTCGCCCTGGAGGTCACCTCGCGCGCGCTCGAAGCTGGGTTTGCCGCGCGCTGGCGCGCTCATATCGCCGTGTTCACCAACCTCACCCACGATCACCTGGATCGCCACGGCACGCCCGAACGCTATTTGGCAGCCAAGGCGCAGCTGTTCGTGAGGCTGCCCAAAGCCGGAGTTGCGGTGCTGAACGCAGCCGACCCCGCGTCGGCCCTGCTCGCCGAGGTGACTCCGCCGCATGCGCGCTGTGCCGGTTTCCTCGCACACCCTGGCGCCGAAGCCGTAGCCAAGGTGCCCATTGCGCTTGCGGCAGCGCAACTGGAATGCGACGAGCATGGGATCTTGATCAAACTGGTCGGTTCCCCGCTCGCCGCGCAGCTCGGGGGCTCGCTGCGGCTGCGAGTGCTCGGCGCGTTCCAAGCCGACAACGCGCTCGCTGCGGCCGTAGCCGCAGCGGCGGCCGGATACGGCGCGGATGCCATCCGGCGCGGGCTAGCCGATTTCGGCGGCGTGCCGGGGCGCTTCGAGGCCTGCAGCCGTGAGCCTCTCGTGCTGGTCGACTTCGCCCACAGCCC
>JBIOJD010000579.1:0-2103 GCA_044450485.1 Polyangiales bacterium
CCGATCGTCGGCCAAGCTCCAGCTTCGGTCGATGTAGCCGTTGTCGAAGTGATCGAGCGGGTTGTAGCTGCCGCGGTTTGCCGCGGGCGCGTGGGCGCTTGGGCTTGGGCGCCATGGACAGCAGCGGCTCGAGCAGCGTCCAGCGCCCGGCCTCGCTCTTGTACATGACCCACGCATGATCGTGGGCATGGCCGCCGATCGTCACCACTTGGCCGAGCGCCACGCGCACGTGGTACCCGCTCACGCCCGACGCGAGGTGTCTTGCGCAGATGCGCCCGCAAGTCGTCCGCCATCACGCGCTTGAGCACGCTGTTGGCTTCCGGCGAGACGAACTGCCGGATGTCGACCTCGAAGCGGCGCGTCTTGCCGATCACCGGTCGGGTCGTCGGCACCGTGCAGTCGTGCACGACGTGCTCTCCGTCCCAGTTCCAACGGGAAAGGCCATGGACCGAGCTCGCGGGCATGCACATGGGGCGGCAGGGTAACACCACGCCAAGTCCCCTGGTGTGTGGTCGCTCACGTTGCGGACGGGGACCCCACCCGGTGACATGCGAGCCCAATCCATGATATCCGACCCGCCGTGAAGCGGCCGGTCTGGTTGTTCAGCCTCGATACCGAGGAATTCTGGGCGGCGCCCCTGGCGACCGCCGGCCTCAAGGCCTACTTCGCGCGGCACGGCAAGACGGCCGCCTCGACCGAGGTCGAGGTCGTGCACTTCCGCTACGCCGAGCAGATCAGCGCCTGGCTGGCAGAGCGGTGGACCGAGCTCGAGGTGCACCGCGCGCGCCAGGCCGTGCTGCGTGGGCTAAAGCCCGTCGTGGGCTTCAGCGTGTACACCTGGAACGCCGCCGAGTTCCTCGAGATGATCACCGAGATTCGCAAGAGCTGTCCCGGCATCACGGTGGTCGCGGGCGGGCCTCACGTACAGCGCGCCGAGGACTACCTGTATGCGGACGGCATCGACGTGGTGGCCCTCGGGGAGGGCGAGATCAGCTTCAGCGAGTGGCTCGACTGCGAAGGCCGCGAACAGTGGGCCTCGGTGCGTGGGCTCGCTTACCTCGGCTCCGACCGCCAGCTCGTGCGCACGCAGGAGCGCCCGCGCGAGCAAGACCTCGACGTGTTCCCGAGCCCGCTCGATGCGATCGCGCTGCGCGACGAGGGCGGCTTCCCCAAGTACAAGACGGTCGCCTACGAGACTTCGCGCGGCTGCCCGTTTCGTTGTGCGTTCTGCGAGTGGGGCACGGGCGCGATCGGCACCAAGATGTATCAGCATGGCCTCGAACGCATCCGCAGCGACTTCGAGCGCTTGATCGAGGGCGGGATCGAGGACATCTGGCTCGCGGACTCGAACTTCGGCGCGCTCAAGGAAGACCTCGACAAGGCCAAGATCCTCGTCGATCTGCGCAAGCGCACGGGTCGCCCGTACTCCGCGGCGACGAGCTGGTCCAAGACCCACAACGCGCGCGTGCAGGAGATCGTGCTGCTGCTCAAGGAGCACGGCATGCTCTTGCACTACAACCTCGCGCTGCAGACGCTGACACCGCTCGCGCTCAAGCAGAGCAACCGCAAGAACATGCGGTCCAATCAGTACGAGCCCATCGCCAAGGCCATGGCCGAACAAGGCGTGACGATCGCGACCGAGCTGATCTGGGGCCTGCCCGGCGACAATCTCGCGGACTTCGAGAAGAACCTCGACCGCTTGGCGGCGGTGTTCACCAACATCAACATCTTCGGCTTCGTGCTGCTGCCGGGCACCGAGTTCTTCGAGCGCCGCGACGAGTACCTCATCGAGACCATTCCGGTCGCGGGCTACGGCAAAGCCAAGGGCGAGTACGTCATCGGCTGCCACAGCTTCAGCCGCGACGAAGGCACGGAAGGGTACTTTCTGATCACGGCGCACATCCTCCTGATACGCGGTCACGTCATTCCGTTGCTCACGCGCATGCTGGCGCTCGACGGAAGCGTGCCGGTGTCGGCGCTGCTGCGAGCTGTGCTGCGAGCGCTCGTCCAGCGCTTCGCGGCCGAGCTGCCGGGTCTCGATCCAGCCGAGCGCATGGACGTGTACGCGCGGCGTGCGGAGCTCTATCTGGTGATGCTGCAGCG
>JBIOJD010000580.1:0-2088 GCA_044450485.1 Polyangiales bacterium
ACCACGACCACCAGGCCAGCGAGCACGATGTTGCCCGCGGTGCTGCGCGCGCGCGCCGGCCGAGCCAGCGGCGCAGGCGCGACGGGCGGTTGTTTCAAGTACCTGTCCGCGAGCGCGTCCGCGTCGCTCGGGTGACAAGGGCCGCAGCTCAGCTCGATGGCTGCAAGCGGGGACGTGACGCGTGCGTGCGCCGCCGTCTTGTCCGTGGCCTCGGGGTCGCCGAAATGGCATTGCGCGCAGAAATCGCCGAAGGCGTGGTCGCGGTGCCATGGAGCACCGCCCGCGAGCACAGGTCGCGCGCCCGCGATTTCGTGGCAATTGCGGCATTGTGACAGGCGCGCACCGCACTGCGCCCGAGCCGGTGAGGCCGCCACCACCAGCCACAGCGCGCACAGCTCGAGCCTCCCGGGAGCCACGCAGCGATACCTAAGCACGCGGCCCGCCACGGCATCCCAGCAGGACGCGCGCCTCCGAAGTGTCGTATCATCGGGCTGTGTCCAAGCGCGGCGATCAGGGCTCGCGACAAAAGTGGACGTACTCCGGAGGGGCTGCGGGGCCGCGGCTGCCGCGCGCGAGCAAGAAGAGCATCCGGCGCCTCGACCAAGACGACATCGATGTCGTGTTCCAGCCGATCGTCGACTTGAGCAAGCAACGCGTCTTCGCGTACGAAGCGCTGACGCGCGGCAAAGCCCAGGCGACGACCGACCCGACTTCGATGTTCGAGCGCGCGTCCAAGGAAGACGCATGGGGCCGGCTGGGCCGCTTGATCCGCGAGGTGACGTTCGAGCGCGGCAGCGGTGTTCCGCTGTTCATCAACGTCCATCCCGCTGAGCTCGCCGCACGCTGGCTGGTGCGCCCCGACGACCCGATCTACCAGCACAACCACCACGTGTTCTTGGAGATCACCGAGTCCGCCACCTTCACCCACTACGAGACGTGCCTCAATGTCTTGAAAGAAGTGCGCGCGCGCGCGGACGTGCGCCTCGCGATCGACGACCTCGGCGCGGGCTACTCGAACCTGATGCGCGTGATCGAGCTCGAGCCACAAGTAGTGAAGCTCGATCGCGAGCTCGTGACCGGGTTGCAGTCGAATCCCAAGCAACAGCGCCTCATGCACCATCTGGCCGCGCTGTGTAAAGACCTGGGCGCAGAGGTCGTGGCCGAAGGCATCGAGACCGAAGCAGAGCTGCGCGCGGTCATCGACACCGGCGTTCGCTACGGCCAGGGCTACGTGTTCGCGCGTCCCGCATACCCGATGCCGGATGCCATCTGGCCCGGCCGCGGCACCGTTCCCTTCGACGGCGCCAAGAGGGCAAACCACGATCCACGCAAGGCGTAGGACCGATGCTCGATTGACTCGATCCCGCGTCCGCTCTCTTTCGCGTTATCATCTCCGGCCGTGGGGGCCCCCTCCGCTAGCAATTTTGCCTTTCTCGCCGCGCACGACCGCAGCCTGGTCCTGTTCGGCGAGGCGGCCGAGCGGGCGTTTCATCAGGACCCGATCGCGTCGGTCATGCACCTGCGCCGTCTCGGCGAGGCGCTCGCTCAGGCCGCGGCCGCCAACGCCGGCATCTTTTCTGACGCCCGCGAGGACCAGCTCGACCGGTTGCGCCGCCTGCGCGACGCGGGCGTGCTCAACCGCGAAGTCGCCGACCTGTTCCATGCGGTTCGGAAAGCTGGGAACGCCGCCGTCCACGACGGCGTGGCGAACCCTGGCTCGGCCCTGCACCTGCTCAAGCTCGGGCGCTCGCTCGCGGTTTGGTTTCACCAAAGCTTCGGCGACCGCAACTGGAAGCCCGGCGCCTTCGTCCCGCCGCGACCACCCGAGGACGCCAGTGCGGCGCTGCGCACCCAGCTCGATGAGCTGAGAGCCCGTCTGGCCGCCTCGGAAGCCGCGAGCGAGGCCGAGCGCCAGGCGGCGGACGACGCACGCCGAGAGGCTCTGAGCGCCGCGGAGCGTGCCAAGGAGGACAAGGCCGAGCGTGCTGCCCTGGAAGCCATCCTGGACGAAGCCGCGGAGCGTGAGGCCGCCATGGTCGAGCGGTTGAAGACGCTCGCCAGCGCTGCAAATGCAGCCCCCGCACAGCA
>JBIOJD010000581.1:0-2075 GCA_044450485.1 Polyangiales bacterium
AGCGCGCACGCGTGCTGCGAGCAGCCCGAGAACGCGATCTTGAACTTGCGACCGAAGTCCTGGACGTCCGGGTGCCCGAGCAAGAAGAACGTCAGCGCCTTGGCATAGGGCGTGATGTCGAAGCCTTCGTCGTGGCACACGCCCGCGATCTCGCAGCCGGTCACGTTGCGCACCGAGTTGCCGCAGGCTTCGCGCGTCGTGATGCCGACCGCGGCCAAGCGCCGCATCAGATCAGGCGTGTCATCGATGTGCACGAAATGAAGTTGGATATCCTGGCGCGTGGTGACGTGGCAGATCGCGTCCGAGTACTCCTCGGAGAGCGCCGCCAGCACCTCCATCTGCTCGGCGTTCATCGCGCCGAACGGGATCTTGATCCGGTGCATGCCGGGCGCGTCCCACAGCGTGTCCGGGCCCTTGGTGAGCTCGCTCGGGTACTGCAGCTTGCGCGTGTCGATGCCGTCGTGGCGCTGGCCGTTGTCGTAGCGCTGGCCGTAGGCGCCGCGGCGCAGGCGCGTCTCGGCGAACAGCTTCTCCTCCATCTTGCCGGCTTTGCGGAGCTGGAGCTGACGCTCGAAGACGTCGATCTCCTCGGCCCAATCGGGCCGGATGCTCTGATTCAATTTTTCCTTCCATGTCGTTTCAGACATGTTTTCCACCTTTTCGGCGCAAGTTCGAGGCTGGGCCCCGGCGATTGTGGTGCACGAACAGGTTTTGTCAATTCCCGATCGGATTTATGCGGATTAGCTCTGGCCGGGGCTACTTGCCGAGCTTGGGGACCTCTGGCTCGGCCCCGAGCAGCTCGCTCACCCGCGCGTCGTCGACCCCAGCTTCTAGGCGCTGCATCCCCTGCAGGTGGTGAAGCAAGAGCGCGCGGTTGTCGGTCACCGACAACGTCTGCATCTCGAGCGCGCCGATGCGGTCTTCGGGGCTGAACGCCCCGGCGACCTTTTCCATCGAGAGCTTGTCGGGCGCGTAGGCCATGTAGTCGGCCGTCGTGTCGAGGATCGAGTAATCGTCGCCGTGCCGCAGCTCGACCGTCACGCTCCCGCTCACGCTCGGCGCGACCCAGCGCAAGAGCGCGTCCTTGAGCAGCATGGCCTCGGGATCGAACCACTTGCCTTCGTAGAGCACGCGGCCGAGCTTGCGGCCGAGCGTCGTGTACAGCTCGAGCGTGCCCTCGTTGTGGATCGCCGACAGCAAGCGCTCGTAGGCGATGTGCAGCAGCGCCATGCCCGGCGCCTCGTAGATGCCGCGGCTCTTGGCGTCGATCACGCGATTCTCGATCTGGTCGCTCATGCCGAGGCCGTGACGGCCACCGACGCGGTTGGCCTCCAGCATCAGCTCGCACAGCGACGCGAAGCGCTTGTCGCCGATCTGCGTAGGCACGCCGCGCTCGAACGCGATCACGACTTTTTCAGGCTCGATCGCGACGTTCTTGCGGTAGTGCGCGACGCCCATGATCGGCTCGACGATGTGCATCCCGCGGTCGAGGTGCTCGAGGTCCTTGGCCTCGTGCGTGGCGCCGAGCATGTTGGCGTCGGTGCTGTAGGCCTTCTCGCGGCCCATCGGGTAGGGCATGCCCACGCTCGTGAGGAAATCGCTCATCTCCGCGCGGCCGCCGAGCTCGCTCACGAACTGTTGGTCGAGCCACGGCTTGTAGATGCGCAGGGCCGGGTTGCTCAGGATCCCGTAGCGGTAGAAGCGCTGGATGTCGTTGCCCTTGTGCGTGCTGCCGTCGCCGAACACGTGCACGTCGTCCTCGCGCATCGCGCGCACGATGGCAGTGGCAGTGATCGCGCGGCCGAGCGGCGTGGTGTTGAAGTACTTCTTGCCGGCGGTCGCCAGGTGAAACGCGCCGCATTGCAGCGCGATCACGCCCTCGCGCGCCAGCGCCTCACGGCAATCGATCAGGCGCGCGCCTTCGGCTCCATGCGAGAGCGCGATGGGCGGGATGTCGGCCGGGCTCTTCTCGTCGGGCTGCGCCAGGTCCGCTGTGTACGCGAACACGCGCATTCCACGCCGCGAAAGCCACGCCACCGCCGCGCGCGTGTCGAGGCCGCCCGAGAACGCGATTC
>JBIOJD010000582.1:0-2035 GCA_044450485.1 Polyangiales bacterium
CGGCCTGGACGCATCGACGTGACTGAGCGGATCAAAGCGGTTCAACGCGTGTTCTGGGCCATGCTCGGAACGAGCGTGCTGATCGCGCTGCTCGGCCTGCCCGTCGGCGACGACGGACACACGATGGCAGCCCAGGACGAGATCGCCACATTCGCGAAGGCCTTCGACCGCGCCACGTTCGAGCGCGCGCTGGCGTCGCAGGCCAGCAACCAGGGCATGATCGGGCTCGACTCGGTCGCGCGCAGCGTGACGGGCCCGGGCGTGCCTCACGTCGGCGTCGCTCCGAGCGCGCCCGCGATCGCCCCGCGCGCCGCGGTCTCGCTGGCCACGCTGGCCGACGTGTATGCCCTGAGCCAGCGCGATGCGAAGCTCGAGATCGGCGTGGCCCAGCCCGCAGCGCTTGCCCGCGCGCTCTCGTGGCGCTTGTCACGGCAACAAGGTGCGGAGCGCTACGAGCTGCAGGCGATCGCGTTCAGCGACCAGATTTGCCGCGCGGCGGACGTGCAGCGCGAGCAAGAGGTGATCGACGCGCGCGAGAGCGTGCTGCGCGCCCGCACGCAGACGGACGCCGCGCAGAAGCAGGCGACGCAAGCGCAGGATACCTACGACCTGAGACGCAAATGGAAAGCCACCTGGAAGACGATCGCGAAGGCGAACGAGGTCCGCGTCAAGACGCAGGCCTCGCTGACGCAGGCGCAACAGCAGCTCTCCGAAGTGGAGAAGAGCTACGAAGCGGTGGCCAAGCGCGCCGAGAGCTTCGACTCCGCGCCCGCAGCGGGGCCCGCGGCCAAGTCCGCCCTCGAGTGCAGCGTCGCCGTGGCGAGCCTGCGCGCGATTCCCTCGGGCAAACAGCTCGAGCTGCACCTGCCCGCGGCGATGGAGCGGCGCCAGGCGCAGGTCCAGCTCAACGGCGCGGATTTTCCGACAACGCGCTCCGCGGGCTTGTGGGACGCGCTCAAGGACAAGAGCACGGGCGATGCCCTCGCGCTGCTGCGCGGGCGCTTCAGCTGGCACTACCGCTACTTCGAGCTGTCGGGCGTGAAGCTCGGCGGCATGACGATCCTGCAGCTCGCGCCGCTTGCACTGCTGCCGTTGTTCTTCGGTCTGCTGCGCCGGAGCCGCGGGGTGGGCGCCATCTACAACCCCTTCGACCGGCCCGATGTCGAGACGCTGCCCACGGTCGGGCTCGGCGTCTCGGCGCTCAACGTGCTCGTGCTGGTGGTCCTACCGCTGTCCGCGTGCGCGCTGTGCGTGTTCTCGCTCGTGCAGATCAAGCAGTGGCCGATCGTGCCGGGACTGTGCGTGCTCGCGACCGCCGGCCTCGGCAGCGCCAGTCACTTCGCGCTCAAGGAGCTGCTCGACTTGCGCGAAGCGATCACGCGCAGCCACAGCAATCCGCCGCCCGCACCGGCTCGTTGACGCGAGAACGCCGGTCTTGCACCACCACCGCACGCACAGGAGCACGCCATGCGATTGCAAAAGCCGAGGCTCGAGCCTTTACCCACCGACCAGATCCCCGAAGAGCTGTTGAAATACACAGGTGGCGGCCGCGGCCGCCCGGTGCTCAACATCTACCGCACGCTGGCGCGGCACCCGAAGCTGGCCAAACGCTGGCTGGTGTTCGGCACGCACGTGCTCGGCAAGAGCACGCTCGACGCGCGCGACCGAGAGCTGGTGATCCTGCGCACGGGCTGGCTCTGCAAGAGTGAGTACGAGTGGGGCCAGCACGTGGTGATCGGCAAACAGGCCGGCATCAGCGACGACGAGGTCCGGCGAATCGCTCGCGGTCCCGAAGCACCGGGATGGTCGCCATTCGATGCCGCATTGCTCCGCGCCGCCGACGAGCTGCACGAGGACTCCTTCATAGGAGAGACGACCTGGAGCACCCTGGCGTCACGCTACGGCGAGCAGCAGCTGATCGACGTGATCTTCGCGATCGGCCAGTACACGCTCGTGTGCATGGCGCTCAACACGCTCGGCGTTCAGCTCGAGACCGGGATGGCGGGCTTCGAGGCCACCGCCGGCACGACGCCAC
>JBIOJD010000583.1:0-2028 GCA_044450485.1 Polyangiales bacterium
GCGGAGCTCAGCGACGTGGAAAAGGCGCTCGCTTACGATCCCAAGGATCCGCTTGCGAATCTCGAGGCCGCGGACGCGCTCGACAGGATGGCCCGTGCGCCCGAGGTCGCGGCTGACGTCAAGCCGAAGCACGGGAGCTGCGTCGTCGTGGACGCGGGGCGTCGCGTGTGGCCTGCGCCAGGCCCGAGCGCGATCGCCGCGGTGGGTCGGGACTTCGTGGTCGCCGGCTATGCCACGCGCGAGGGCCGCGAGCAGCTCTTTCTCGTGCGCCTGAGCGAGAAGGGCGCCACCGAGCCGATCGCGGCGTTCGACATCAAGCCGCCGTATCCGCGCGAACGGCCCGCGCCGCCCGGGCTGAGCGCGCGCGACGAGAACGACATCATGGTCGCGTTCACGGACGGCAACGGCACGCTTTGGGCGCGCAAGCTGCGCATGGGGCGCGGGGGCACGTCCCCGCAGGTCGAGATCGCGAAGGGCGTCGACACACGGTTCGCCCCCGCGCTCGCATCGAGCATGGACCACACGTTGCTCGCGTGGACCGTCGGCTCTACGCCGATGCACACCCTGGTCGCGGTGCTTTCGACCGAGGGACAGGTGGGCTCGCGGCACGACATCACACCGACGTCGCTCGGTGCGTGTGCGCCGAGCTTCGTGTCCGGAGCGAGCCCGCCGGTGCTGCTCGCGATCGACGCGCACGAAGGCATGTCGCCGATCCTGCGCATCGACATCGGCAACCACGGTGAACCGCAGCCCACGCAGATCGCGCTGCCCGTGGGCATGGTCTCGGCGCCGCCGCGCCTGGCCGCGGCGTCGAGCTCGATCGGCACGTACGTCGGCTACACCGGCCTCGGCTCGGCTGCGACGAGCGCGATCGGGTTGGTCGCAATCGCGCCCGTGCCCGGCAGCCCGCAAGCGCTGGTCAAAGGCACCGCGTACGGCGCGCTGCATGTCTCGGCGGTCGCTGCACCGCGGGCGGTGGTGTTCGCAGCCGACGCGCCCACGCAGCCGGGCAAGGACCCGCCGCACGAGATCCACGTGCACGTGGTCGGCGCCGCGGGCCCAGGCCCGGCCACGGTGGTGCGCGCCGAGGGCGGGGCTAGCCGCGCCGCGTTGGCGCGCGCCGAAGGCGGAAGCATCGGTCTCGCATTCACCGCGACGGCTGGCGTGTACGTGGCGCGTCTGCGCTGCGATGACGGTGGCTGAGTCTCTCTCTCGCCACGTCCAGTGGTGGCCACAGTCACGGGCGTCGGGCGAGCGCCGCGTAGTCGCGACCCGTTAGCAGCTCGGTTGCGCACGGCAGACCCACGGCGCGCCACCCGAGCTCGATCGTGCGACCGAACGCGTCGCGCACGCCTTCGTAGCCGGCGCGTTGCTCTACGATCTCGGTGAGGCCCGCCTCGCGCAGCTTCTCGACGGCGGCGCGGGATCGATTGCCGACCTGACAACCTACGACGAGCTTCGCGTCGCGGCCGAGCGCGCGGCTGACCACGGCGACGAAGTCGGGATTCTCGCGCATGCCTCGAGGCGTCTGCAGCATGAACGGCACGTTGTACGCGCCCTCCGGATGGCCGAGCCCGACCTCGGCCTCGGTGCGCACGTCGAGGTAGACGTACTCTTGCTCGAGCATCAAGCGCCGCGCTTCTTCTGCGGAGACTCGCGGATGGGTCACGTCGCGAGCATAGCGCGCGGCGTCGCACCGTGCAGACTCAGCTCGGTGCTTCCATCGCCTTGCGCATGAACAGGTCTTCGAGCGTCTCGCGGTGAGGGATCACCGCCAGCACCTGTGCGCCACGACGTATCGCCAGCTCCAGCAGGCCCGGCACCTTGGCGTCGCCCTCCACTACGAACAAGATGCGCTGATGAAGCTCGCGCACTTCGGTCGCTTGTGCGGCCAGCTCCGCGCGCAGCGGCGCGTCCACGCCGGACAGCTCGATCTCGACCCGCCGTACCTCGGGCCGCAACAGTTCGTGCAACGTGCCGCTGGCGGTGATCTTGCCGCGCTGCACCACGGCCACGCGGTCGCACAGC
>JBIOJD010000584.1:0-2015 GCA_044450485.1 Polyangiales bacterium
AGCGGTCGTCCTGGCAAGAGCAGCGCCGCGTACGGGAAGGCGAGCAACGTTTGGAGCAGCGCGATCGCGTCGTCACCCATGCGCAACAGGCCTGCGGGCCAGTACTCGATGACTGCGTAGTCGACGCGGCCGAGCGTGTGAGCCGCGCCCGCGAGCACCCGCACCTCGGCGCCTTGGCAATCGAGCTTGAGCACGACTGGTGCGTCGAGCTTGCGGGCTTCCAGCACGTCGTCGAGACGCGCGGTCCGAACAGAGATCGCCTGCCGATCTTCGAGCGCGCGACCGTACGCGAGACGGTGATCGCCCGAGTTGTCCACCGACAGGGTGAGCGAGGCGTGGCCTTCGTGTGCGTCCAGCGCGAGCGCGTGGGTCTCGCAGCGGTCGCAGAGCCCGTGCCGCTGCAAGTTGCGTCGCAGGAGCGCATGGTTCGTCGGTTCGGGCTCGAACAGCACGCCGGTCGCGGCCGTACGCTCGAGCACCGGGACGGCGACGAGGCCGATGTTGGCGCCCACGTCGATCAGCGTACCCGTGCCGTTCTGCAGCAGACGTGCGATCAGCGCCACCAGCTCGGGCGCGTAGGTGCCGGTGCGGCGATAGCTGCCGAACACCACGAGGTCGTCTTCGGAGCCTTCGAAGACGCCGTGCTCGCCGGTCGCGAACGCGGAAGGGGCGTGGCGTGTGGCGGGCTGCGTCACAGAGGCAGCTAAGCCCGGGGCGGGCCGCCTGCCAATCCCGGGCTGGCGGCGAGCTCCACGATCCGGTTGATCCCGCGCGCGGCCGAGCGGAATCACGGGTGATCGGGTGGAGCGGTCGCCAAGAATAATGAAATGATATCCATATGTTGTACGCATTCTTCCGTTCCGAGGTTGCAATTGGCGCTAAAGTCGATCTGAATTTGCATGAAACTCGGCCCCGACCGGCATCGCGTCATGCACGTCACGATGGTCAAGAAGCAGCTCGAAGGCGGCGCGCCCTGTCGCAAGTGCGTGCAGGCCGAGGAGCTGCTGCGTGCGCGCTCGGCCTGGGATCGCATCGACCGCGTGGTCTGGGCGATCGAGAACGACCCAGACTCCGAGGGCATGCGGCTCGCGCGCAGCTACGGCATGGAGCACGCGCCATTCTTCGTGGTCGAAGAGGGCGACGGCCGCAAGGTCGCGTACAGCAGCGTGCTGCGCTTGATGCAAGAGCGGCTGCGCTCCGACCGCACGCGGGTGCCGCGCGATGCTCCCGGGCTGCCGCTCGCGGACGTCGACCGGCTCGCGGCCGAGCTCGAAGCTCGCCCGCCGCTCGAGATCGTGCGCTTCGCGCTCGAGCGCTTTGGGCGTGACTGCGCGATCGCCTGGAGCGGCGCCGAGGACGTGGTGCTGATCGACATGGCCAAGAGGACCGGGCTGCCGTTCTCGGTGTTCTGCCTCGACACCGGGCGCTTGCACGCGGAGACCTACCGCTACCTCGAGCGCGTGCGCCAGCACTACGACATCGAGCTCGAGCTGTTCGCGCCCGACCCGGTGGCGCTGCAGCCTTTCGTGCGCAAGAAGGGCCTGTTCAGCTTCTACGAAGAGGGTCACAAGGAGTGCTGCGGCATCCGCAAGGTCGAGCCGCTCAAGCGCGCGCTCGCGACGCGGCGCGCTTGGATGACGGGGCAGCGCCGCGACCAGAGCCCGACACGCGCGTTCGTCCCGACACTCCAGCTCGACGAAGCGTTCACGGGCAAGCAGGGCCCGTTGCTCAAGTACAATCCGCTCGCAGGCTTCAGCTCGGCGCAAACCTGGGCCTACATCCGCGAGCACGACGTGCCGTACAACCCGCTGCACGATCGCGGCTTCGTCTCGATCGGCTGCGAACCGTGCACGCGCCCCATCCATCCCGGCCAACACGAACGCGAGGGCCGCTGGTGGTGGGAAGAAGCCACGCAGAAAGAGTGCGGCCTGCACAGCACCCCGCCACCGCCGCCTGCATAGCGGCGCCGTGCGATTGATGCGCTACTCCCACGGTCCTGGCGTGTAGACCACCTG
>JBIOJD010000585.1:0-1994 GCA_044450485.1 Polyangiales bacterium
CTCCCCAGGTCGATGGCAACGTGTTGCATGGCTGGCCTCGCATTCTGCGGCACTGACCGCGTTTAGAACTACCAGTGCCAGGGTAGCCCTGAGCACGTCGATGCGATGGCCAGCCACTTCATCCCGTCTCGGATGGGTGGGTCCCCGACAGCTTTGCTGGCGGGGCGGGAAGGGCGCGTGCCCTTCCCGATATCAGAGCGCGGACTCGATGGCGCGGCCGAGGGAGCCGTCTTGGGTCACGTCGTAGAAGCAGACTTGCTTGCGTTCGAAGTCGGCGACTAGGCAGCAGGGGCCGTAGTCGCGGTGCAGGCTGCCGGCGTTGATGACGGTGAGCGAGTCGATCGTGCGGACCATCGGGCGGTGCGTGTGCCCGTTGATCACGTAGCGATAGCGCGTCTCGCGTAGCAAGCTCTGCAAAGCCTCGTTCTGCTCGAGCGCCAAGCCGTGGTCGAAGGGCTGAACGTTCGCGAGATCGTCGGCGCCGAGGCCGTGGCAGAGCAGGATCTCGCCCGCGGGGCTCTGTAGCGAAGCCGTGGCGGGGAACGCTGCAAGAAACGCCAACGTGCCCTCATCGACCTCGTCTCGGCTATTTGCGCCCGGCAGATCACGCATCTCGTTGTCTTGCAGCCAGCGGTCGTGGTTGCCGCTGACGGTCAGAACCTCGTGCTCGCGCAGCAGCTCGCAGCACGCGTCGACGTCTGCCGCGGTGCCCGGCCCGTCGGCGATGTCTCCCACGCACAGAATGCGGTCGAGCCCGAGGGTGCGGAAACGCGCGAGCACGCCCTGCAACCGTGCTCGCTCGGTGTGCACGTCGCCGATCACCCCCACGCGCCGGACCTCGATCAATCCGATTGCTCCGCGCTCGCGAAATAAGCGGTCATTGCCGCTGCGTAGGCTTGCTTCACCGGAACGCCGTGCGCTTCGGCTGCACGCCGGCAGGCCTCGTACTCGGGTGCGATGTTCGGCGGTAGACCGTCCCCGTCTGCGACCTTGACGGCGATCGGGCCATACGGGGTCTGGACTTCCACGATGCGCCGCGCGCGTTCGATGCGCGAGACCTCGCGTACGCGAATCCCGAGGCTCGTCGTCTCGCTGAGCAGCGCGCGTGCGACCGCGTCTGCCTCTGCGCGCCGCGCCAGCGCGGAGAGCATCAGCGCGGGCCGTCCCTTCTTCATGCCAATGGGGGTGGACCAGGCGTCGAGCGCGCCGGCCTGCTCCGCGCGCGCGAGCGCGACTGCTGCGAGCTCGCCCGTCATGTCGTCGACGTTGAGCTCGAGCACCACGTGCGTGGTCGCCAGCGTGTCGTGCGAGGCTGCGCCGATGGGGTCGCCGAGCACCACGCGCAAGAGGTTCGGCCGGTCGGGGAGCTCACGCGTGCCAGCGCCCCAGCCCACGCGCAATGGCCGCAGGTTGGGCCAACGCGTGAAGCTCTTGGCGGCTGCGCGGACCAGGCACGCGCCCGTCGGCGTCACGAGCTCGGCGTCGATGCCGGCATCGGCGGTGGGCACACCTTGCAGCAGCAGCAGCGTCGCGGGAGCAGGCGAGGGCAAGATGCCGTGCTGCGAGCGCACGAAGCCGCGGCCCATCGGCAGCGGCGAGCAGACCACTTCTGCGCCGAGGTAATCGAGCGCGACCGCGGCCGCCACGATGTCCACGATCGAGTCGACGGCGCCGACCTCGTGAAAGTGAACTTCCGCGACGCCGCTGCCGTGAACCGCAGCCTCGGCTTCGGCCAGCAGACGGAACGCGCGCTCGGCGAGCGTCCGGGCGCCCTCGGTGAGCGTGGTCGCGGCTCGCAGCAAGCCGCTGATCTCGGCGTAGTCGCGTGAGGGCTGCTCGCCTTGGACGACCACGTCGAGCCCGCGTGCCAGGATGCTGCTGCGCGTCCGCGCCACGAATCTCAGCTCGTAGCCCGAGATCGGCAGCGAGCGCAGCGCCGCTTCGAGCACATCCTGCGGCACGCCGAGATCGCACAGGCCTGCGACCAGCATGTC
>JBIOJD010000586.1:0-1965 GCA_044450485.1 Polyangiales bacterium
ATATTTAAGGGCTCATCTGCAGCGCTACGGCGATGGCGTCCTGCACCGAGGGGTCGCTGTCCTTGTCGCGCGCAGTCCGAAGGTCGGCTGCGGCGCCACCGATGCGACCGAGCGCCCAGGCCGCGGCCTGACGGACTTCGGCCGACTTGTCACCGGCGAGCACGGCCACGAGGTCGTCCCGGCCGGCGAGCAAGCGCATCTGGCCCGCGAGCTGCGCAGCCTTCATCCGCACCTCTCCATCGCCATCCTTGAGGCGCGCCAGCACCGCGTCCGAGTCGCCAAAGCCGTTGACGAGCAGCACCTGATCGAGCGCTGCGCTGCGCACGGTCGGATCGGCGTCTTCGAACGACGCGGCGATCACGGCCTGGCCTTCGCGGGCGTTGAGCCTACCGAGCGCACGCACCGCGGAGAGCCGCACCGCAGCCGAGGAGTCTTCCATCGCCGCATGCTCGAGCGCGGGAAGCCCGGCCACATCGAGGAACTCGCCGAGCGCCTCGGCTGCCCGGCTGCGGCGCACGGGATCCTGATCCTGCGCAACCACTTCACGCATCCTCACCGCCGCGCGCCCGTACCCGAACGGGCGCTGCCGCAGCCACCACGCGGCCATCTCGCGCACTTTGGCGTTCTCGCCGTCGAGCAGCTTGCCCTCGAGCAATGGGATGCACTCCGTGCACTCGACCCGCTCGCCATACTCGAGCGTGGCCGTGAGCGCGGTCGGCGAAGCACTGCGAATGGAGTTCATCATCTCTTCGAGCGAAGGCGCTTGCGTGCCTGGGCTCAGCTCTCCGCGCTTCTGATCGTAGACCACCACGATCTTGCTCGTGTCCGCGTGCACACCAAGGGGCAGCAGCAGAACGCCGAGCCAGAGCAGATGTTGCAGCCGCGGGCTCTCACCGAAGGTCGCGCGCATGGTTTGTGCTCGAGTGCTCATCTCAGTGCCCTCCCGTGGCCGGATAGTTGCTGCTGGCGCTGTCGACGTTGCGGCGCGAGTAATACTGACCGCCGAGGTCCGCCATCCGAATCAGCGTCAAGCGCTCCTCAGCCGTGAGCGTGACACCCACGTCTTCGGGATGCGGTGGCGTGGACCACGCCCACTCCTTGCCCGCGCGCGAGTCGCTCGGCGTCGCGTTGATCTTCTGGATCAAGCGGCTCTGCCGCGCAGAGGCCGGAATGACCCACGGAGGATCCGGCACTTCGCCCATCACCTGGCTCTCGCCCATCATCGCCGACGGGTAGAGCAACGACACGTACGAGGCTGGGTAGCTGACGGTTTCCTTCTCGTAGTAGGTGTCCACTGGAGCGCTGTCCAGCTTCAGGTAGGGGATCTGGTACGTCAGCATCGCCGCCGTGGGATCGTCCGGCGGCGGGGGAATCGTGACCGTGTAGGTCTTGCCCGCGAACGGATCGTTCGCCCCGCCGCTGTGGCAGGACACGCACTTGGCATCGAACACGTCCTGCACGTTGGGACCGGTGGTGGCGCGGTACCACGGCAGCTCCACGCGGTCGGCCACCGCGATCTGCGAATAGTCCTTGTGGTCGAGCGGCAACTGCTGCGCGAGCGTTGCGCCCTGCGTCGGTGCCGCCGCATTCGCGCGCGATTCGTGGCAGCCGCCGCAGGTGCGGTTCTCGCTCGGCATCGCCTGAATCCACAGGCCCTCGCTGCGGATCGCGAGCCCGAAGCGGTCGATCGCCTGCAAGTGATACGGCAGGTACGGCACCACGTGGGCCTCCCACGAGCGGTCGGGCTGCACGTCGGGCTCGCCGAGAATCGCCGCACCCTCGTGCATGGTCAGGCCGAACATGCGCACCGGGCCGATCTCGGAGGAGAAGCCCTCGATGATGCGCACCTTCTCGGCCTGCTGCAGCGCCTCGCCCAGCGGCACCGCCTTGTCGAACTGGCCGCCTTGCACCTGTTCGTCGAGCGAGGTGTCGGACACGTCGATCGAGCCGATCACGGCGGCCTCG
>JBIOJD010000587.1:0-1960 GCA_044450485.1 Polyangiales bacterium
CGAACGGTGGGCCACTCGCTGGCGATGATGCTGTAGACGCAGGTGTCGCGCAGCGTCCCGTCGGTGGCGCGGCTGTGGTTGCGCAGGATGCCGTCGAGCTTGGCGCCGAGGCGCTCGATCGCGGCGCGGCTCTGGCGATTGAAGGCGTGGGTCCGAAACTCGACCGCGATGCATTGCAACGTGTCGAACGCGTGCGCCAGCAGCAGCCGCTTGCTCTCCGTGTTGATCGGCGTGCGCTGTGCGGCCTTGCGATACCAGGTCGAGCCGATCTCGACGTGACGATTCGGCGCGTCGATGTTCATGTACGTGGTCATGCCGACCGCCACGTCGGTCGCGGAATCGATCACCGCGAATGGCAGCATCGAGCCTTTGCTCTGGAGCTCGAGTCGGCGGTCGATCTCGGCGCGCATGCGCTCGGGCGAGGGCACGAACGTGTACCACAGCTCCCAGAGCTGCCCATCGCGTACGGCTTCGACGAGCTCATCGTGGCGTGCGTGCGAAAGCGGCTCGAGGGTGGCGTGCGTGCCTTGGAGCGTGATCGGTGCGGGCCAGCTCATGCGCTCGAACTTAGGACATCGAGGCTGGATCCGGCAAGCCGACGCGACGCGAAGCCGGCCGTTGCCGTCACGAGCCGCCGAGCTTGGTCGTGGCTTCGACCAGGTGGTGCACGATCTCCGGCTCGAACGCGGAGTGACCTGCGCTCTGCGCGATGCGGAGCTCGGCCTCGGGCCAGGCCTTGTGCAGCGCCCACGCCGTTTCGATCGGGCACACCATGTCGTAGCGGCCCTGCACGATCACGGCGGGTATGTTTCGGATACGTGACACGCCGGCGAGCAACTGGCCTTCGTGCTCGAAGAAGCCGTGGTTCACGAAGTAGTGACACTCGATGCGCGCGAAGGCCAACGCGAACTCGTCGCGGCTCATCGAGGTCTGCATCGCGGGATTGGGCCGCAGTGTGCTGGTCGCCGCTTCCCACGAGCTCCAGGCCTTCGCCGCGCGCAGTCGCGTGGCAGCGTCGTTGCCGGTGAGCCGGCGGTGGTAGGCGTGTAGCAGATCGCCGCGCTCGGCCTCCGGGATCGGCGCGAGGTAGCTCTCCCACGCGTCGGGAAAGATGCGGCTCGCGCCCTCTTGATAGAACCAGTCGATCTCGCGCTTGCGCAGCAGGAAGATCCCGCGCAGGACGATCTCGGTCACGGCTTCGGGGTGGGTCTCTGCGTACGCGAGCGCGAGCGTGCTGCCCCAGGAGCCTCCGAACACCTGCCAGCGTGAGATGCCGAGGTGGCGTCGCAGCTTCTCCATGTCGGCGACCAGGTGCCAGGTGGTGTTGTCATCGAGGCTCGCAGCCGGTGTGCTCTTGCCGCAGCCGCGCTGGTCGAACAGCACCACTCGGTACACCCTCGGGTCCCAGAAGCGGCTCTGGATTCGGCTGCTGCCGCCACCCGGACCGCCGTGCACGAACAGCGCAGGCTTGCCGTTCGGGTTGCCGTATTGCTCGTAGTAGATCTCGTGGGGCTCGCCGACCGCGAGCCGACCGCTGTCGAACGGCTCGATCTCGGGGTAAAGCGTAGACAGCGCGTCGTTCATGGTGGAGGGGCGTAGCTTAGCGTAAGCGGGAGCGAGGCTGCGTCACAATCCTTCGAGCGCGTACAGCACCGGGGTGGAATCGCGGTGCAAGAACACTCCGCCGCCGCAGGCGCGGAAGTCACGGGCGAGCGCTCGGCGATAGAAGGCGGCCGGCCGCAGGTGCACCCGAAGGTCGGTGGCGCCGAGGTCGCAGGCGTCGCGACGGTCTTCTGCCGTGAGCGCTTCGAGGTAGAGCGCGCCGCGGCACACTCGAGCGAGGTTGGCGATCGCCGCGCGCGCTTGCGCGTCGCCCAGGTACTGCAGCACGCCCTGACAGATCACGAGGTCGAAGCGGCCGCGCGGGCGGTAGCTCGCGATCGAGGCGCGCGTCCAGCCG
>JBIOJD010000588.1:0-1945 GCA_044450485.1 Polyangiales bacterium
GCGGGCTCGCTGCGGAGCTCGGAGCTCAGCGACGGAACGATCACCGTGACGAGCCTCGGCGACCGCGGGGTCGAGACCGTGTTCCCGATCATCTACCCGCCGCAGACGGCGATCGTGGGCTTCGGCCGGGTCGTGGAGCGGCCGTGGGTCGTGGCCGGCGCGGTCGCAGTGCGGCCGGTCGTCACTGCGACGCTCGCCGCAGACCACCGCGCGACCGACGGACATCTGGGCGCGCGCTTTCTCGCGCTGATCGACAGCCTGCTGCAGCAGCCGGAGGCCTTGTGAGCCGCGACGAGATCCGCGAGCTGGTATTGCGCGAGCTCCACGCCATCGCACCCGAAGCCGAGCTCGAGCAGCTCGATCCCAAAGCAGACATGCGCGATGCGCTCGACCTCGATTCCATGGACGTGCTGCGCTTCGCGACCGCGCTGCACGAGCGCCTCGGCATCGACATCCCCGAGTCCGCGTACGCGCAGATCACCAGCGTGCAGCGTTGCGTCGAGTACCTGGCGCACGCGCTCGACACGCGCTCGCTCAGCTCGCGTTGACACTCGCTACGCGCTCCTGTCGGGTCGATTCGCCCGCCGTTCAGAACAGCCGCTCCGACGCCAGCTTCGCGCCTTCCGTGAGCGAGCGCAGCTTGGCCCACGCTATCTCCGGGGCGAGCATGGTGGTGCCGGCGGAGCTTTCGAAGCCGCAGTCGGTGCCGGCGATGATGCGCGTGGGATCGCCGAGCGCGCGGGCGACGAGCAGCAGGCGGTCGGCCACGGCTTCGGGGTGCTCGACGTAGTTGGTGGTGGTGTCGATCACGCCGGGGACGAGCAGGGCGTGCTCGGGCAGGCAGCCGCGCTCGAACAGGTGGTACTCGTGGGCGTGGCGTGGGTTGGCCATCGAGATCAGAAACGCCCCGGCGCGCACCTTGGCGACTTCGGGCCAGATGTCGGCGAGGGCCACGTCGAGGTCGTGCGCGCCTTCGTAGTTGCCCCAGCACACGTGCAGCCGCACGCGCTCGGGCGCGATGCCATCGAGGCTGCGGTTGATCGCGGCGACGACCAACTGCACGAAGTCGAGAAAATCTGCGAGCGGCTTGTCTTGAAACAAGGTGTGACGTTCGAGCGCGAGATCGGGCGCGTCGATCTGTAACAGAAAGCCGTGGTCTGCGATCGCGCGGTATTCCATGCGCAGCGCTTCCGCGAGGGCGCTCACGTAGCTCGGCAGGTCGTCGTAAAACGCGTTCTGCATTGCCGCCGCCACGATGCCGGGCGAAGGCGACGATACGAATGCCTCGGCGTACGCCCCTGTATGCGGCGCGAGCAGGCGCCGTAGTTGCGCGCACTCTTCTTCGATCGGTGCGGTCGAGCTGTAGCGAACCGCGTCGATGGCTTGCGGCGCGGTCAGCAAGTCGACGCGTTCTTTGCCCGAGCGCGCGCGGCGCAGCTCCTGCAAGTAGCTCGGATAGCGCAGCAAGTCTCCCATCGCGCGGCGCTGGCTCTGGCCGCCGAAGCCGCTCATGCGATGGCGCAGATAGGTGAAGAAGCTCTCGCGGCCGACCTCGCCGTTGTTGATCACGTCGAGGCCGACTGCGAGCTGATGCGCGATCACCTCGGCCGTGGCGCACTCGGCCAACCGCGCGAGCTCGCCGGCGTCGACCGCCTCACCGCGCGCCTTCTTTGCGTGCAGGGAAGCGAGCGCGCTGGGACGTGGCAAGCTGCCTGCGTGCGTCGTCAGGATCCGCTCGCGGCTTCGGTGCATGCTCGGACGCTCACTTGCGATCGCGAAACAAGTCGTCGGTCGAAGCTGCGTGCGACCTCTGCGATGCCCCGGGGGTGGGCTCTGCGGTCGAGCCCGAGGCTTGTGCCGCGTGCGGGCGTACGCTCGTGTGCTTCGCGGTCGAGCGCACAGCAGGGGTTCCGGGCTCCGGGCTTCCAGCCGGCGGAACCGCAGC
>JBIOJD010000589.1:0-1917 GCA_044450485.1 Polyangiales bacterium
GCGGCGATTGTGATTGCGCTGAGCGTGGCGGGGCTGGTCGTGCTGATGCGCGCGAAGTGAGCTGCAAAGCTCCTTGCGGCCCTCGAAGCCGTGCGCTCAGTCCTCGGTCACCGCGTCCCAGCCTATGACTTCACGCACTTTGCGAGCCCACTCCTGAAAGTCGCCGGAGACTTCGGTGATGCCGTGGTCGTCGCCCGAGAGCTCCAGCATCTGTTTGCGCAATCGCTCGATGGCGATTCGTAGGCGGCTTCGCAGGGTGGGCTCGGGGATGCCCAGGATCTCGGCCATCTCTTTGCCAGATAGGTCTTCCCAAATGCTGAGCTCGAGCACGAGCTGGTACTCGAGCGGAATTCGGCGAAGCGCTTCGAGCAACCAACGTTGCTCCTGCTTGCGCGCCACCACGCCGCTGGGCGATGTGCCGAGGTCGGCGACGCTGGTGAGCGCGAAGTCGACTTCACCTTGGCGGCTACGCTTGCGGTAGTGGGCATAGAGATGAAAGCGGGCCGTCTGGAAAAGATAGGTGCGAAAGCTCGCATCGCCGCGGAAACGGGCGCGGCCTTCGACGCAGGCGAGCAGCGTTTGCTGCACGAGGTCCTCGACGCCGTGGTCGACCTTGTTCTGGAAGAAGCGCAGGAGCGGATCGAAGTAGCGCTCGAACAGCTCGCCGCCGGCGTCGCGGTCTCCATCGCCCCAGCGTTCCAAGAGCTCGAGATCGGTGACTGCCTGACCCATCTTGCCGGGACCCTAGCTCGCGGAGCCCGGGCAGGCCAACGACAACCGTCAGGGTCGGGGCAGGCGCCCGCCGCGCGGCGCTGACGCACGGTTGAAACCCGGCACGTAGACCTCGACCCAACGCGCAGGATTGACGATGCCCTGCTCGCACAGGGCCGCGTCGGCTTGGGCGACCATCTGCTCGCCCGGCGTGCCAGAGGTAATCCACCCGAGCTGGCGACGGTAGCAGTCCGCAAAGGCTCCGATCCCGGCCGTCGCCGCGGCCTCCACGGCCAAGCTCAGCTCCGTGCGCGCGAGCTCCGATTCCCCGCGCTGCCAGGCGAGCGCCGCGCGGGTCGCGGCCGCCAGAGCGCGCGACTCGGACCGGCCGACGCTCAACACCACGCGCGCTTCGCGCTCGGCCACGGCCGCCAGCGTGTCATCCCAGCGCTCGGCGGTCATGGCCACCGCGCAGCGCGCGCGCTGGTGGTGCATCATGATGCGCGGGAGCTCGACCCAGCGATAGGGACTGCGAAGGTAGCCGGGCCACAGCTCCTCCAATCGCTGCCAGGCACTGACGCTCTCACCGCAATAGCGCATGCAATCCATCAGTCGATTGTTTGCGAACAAGCGCTGGAGCGTGCTGCCAGGCGGGAGCTCGGCTCGGCGCTTTTCGATCGTCTCGCGTGCGCGGTCGGGCTCGTCGCGCGCGAGCAGCGCCAGCGTCATCGCCATGGCGATCGTCGCATCGGAAGGATGATCGCCGCGCTCGGTCGCTCTGCGCAGCATGACTGGCACCTCGTCGGCCAGCCTGCTGATCGGACCGGCGATCTCCATCGCGGTATAACGCAGTGAGCTGCACATCGACTCTTCCCAGAGAGCGCCTTCGCACCGCTCGCCGAAGATCGTCTGTGCCAGCACGGCCGGCGCCTCGGCGTCCGCGTAGCGGCCCTCGAACAGGGCGACGGCACTGCGAACCATCGCGACGCTGGCCTGCACGTAGGGCGTGTCGAGCCTCGCTGCGCTGCGCTCGAGCCGCGCGAGTCGCCTTGCGTTGCCACGCCCCCCACGACTGCCGGCGAAGAAGCTGCGGTTGAACGCGTCCCAGGCGACGCCGACGAACACCGGCTCCGCGTCGCCCAGATACAGCGCATCGGCAGAAAAAACGTTCTGCAGCAACAGACCGCGAAGGGGCTCATGCACCGC
>JBIOJD010000590.1:0-1916 GCA_044450485.1 Polyangiales bacterium
TGCTCGTCGGTCCACCACGGCAGCAAGGCGCCCGCGTCCATCAGCGCGTGGTTGTCCGCGGCCCGACCGCTGGTGAAGCTGAACAGGAGCAGGGGGCTCGGGTGGAAACCCGCGATGGCCGTGTCGCCGCGCGCGAGCAAGCGCAAGACGTAATCGTCGAGCGCGAGCCCGCCGGCGAGGGCAGGCGCAGTGAGCAGCAACGCGATCGCCGTGAGCCAGAGGTGTGCTCGGTCGCGTCCGAGCCAGCGCAACGCGGGCGGCATGGTGTCGACAGAGTCTCGCAGGCGCTCGATGGTACAACGTCCGGGCGCGCATGTGCGGCGTAAAGGCTGGTAAGCCTGTGATACAACGGGTGGACGCGCATGCGCTCCGCCTTTCAACGCTGGCTGTGCCGGCCGGCGGCTCCCCTGGCCATCGGGCTCATTGCGCTGCTGCTCGCGTCACCGGCGCTGACCACGGGCCTATCCGGCGACGACTTCTTCCAGCGGCTCGTGCTGACTGGACGCGGCGACATCGCCGCGATCCCGAAGAGCCCGCTGGCGATGTTCGTGTGGGCGAGCGGGGACGAGGCCCAGACCCGCGCGATGATGGAAGTCGGCATGACCCCGTGGTGGACCGACCCGCAGCTGAAGATGGCGTACTTCAGGCCGCTGTCGGTGATGACCCATTGGCTCGACTATCGGCTCTGGCCCGACAGCCCGTGGCTGATGCATCTGCACTCTCTGCTTTGGTTCGCACTGGCGCTGCTGCCCTTGTGGCGGCTCTACCAACGCTTGCTCGGACCTCCTTCGGGAGCGGCCTGGCTGCCCGCGCTAGCGCTGCTCTTGTTCGCCGTGGACGACGCGCACGGCATGACCTTGTCGTGGATCGCGAACCGCAATGCGCTGGTCGCGCTCGCGATCGGTCTGCCCGTGATCGTGTTGCACGATCGTGCGGTGCGCGATGCAGACGTGCGTGCCGGCCGTGTCGCGCCGGTCGTCCTCTTGATCGCGTTGCTCGGCAGCGAGTCGGCGCTCGCGGTCCCGCTGTACCTGCTCGCATACGCGGTCTTCCTCGATCCTGCGCCGCGCGGGCGTGCTCTCTTGCGCTTGTTGCCTCACGCAGTCGTCGTGCTGCTGTGGGGCGCGACCTACCGCGCCATGGGCTTCGGCGCGCACGGGTCGGGACTGGTCGTCGATCCAGCGACGGAGCCTCTGCGTTACCTCGCGAGCGCGACCGAGCGCGTGCCCGCGCTGCTCACGGCGCAGCTCGCGTTTCCACCCGCGGACTTCTTCGAGGCGTATCCGCTGCTCGCACCGTGGCTGCCGCGGGTGATGAACCCCGTGCTGTTGCTCGTGCTGGTCGTGATGGTGCTCGCGCTCGTTCCTCTGCTGCGCGCCCAGCCCACCGCTCGCTTCTTCGCGCTCGGCGCAGCGCTCGCCACGCTGCCGGTGTGCGCGCAGTTTCCCCACGATCGGTTGCTGCTGTTCGTGGGCGTGGGCGGCGCCCCGCTGGTCGCGTGCTTGCTCCGCGCTTGGCTCGAGCGGATCGATCCGCCGCGTTCCCCGCTCGGGCTGCGCGGACAGTGGATCGTCACGCGCATTTGCGTGGGCCTGCACCTCGGGCTCGCGCCGCTGTGGCTGCCGCTGCGCGTGCGCGCACCGCTCGACGGCCAGCGCATGATCGACACCGCGGATCGCTCGATCGACGCGAGCGCCGCGGTACGCGACAAAACCGTGGTGTTGATGAACCCGCCGTTCGACGCCTACGCCGGCTATGTTCCGCCCACGCGCGCAGCGCTCGGCAAGAACCGACCGCACGCGGTGCGCTGGCTCGCCACGGCGGGCGGTGACGTGAGCATCGAACGGGTCGACGCGCGAACCCTACGCGTGCGCCCGAGCCTCGGCTTTCTCGCGTTGCCTTCGGAGACCATGCAA
>JBIOJD010000591.1:0-1909 GCA_044450485.1 Polyangiales bacterium
CCGCAGAGCCACCGCTCCCCGCCCCCGTGCCGGTGTTGCTGCCCGGCCCGCCCGCTCCACTGGTGCCGGCGTTGCCTGCTGATGCGCCGGGCTGACTCACCGGCACCGACACCGTGCTCGAGCTCGTGATCGCGGCGCTGTCGAACGAGCAGCTCAGCAAGCTCAGCAGCAACGCGGAGGCGAGAGCCCCCGAGCACGAGCGCCCGCAACCCATGGCTCGGAGTATGCCATGGGTCGGGCTGTCAGGCGCTCACCGCGACCGCGCGCGCGTCCTGATAATTCGCCAGCTCGCGAATCCGCTGCTGGCAGCGCCCCAGGTTCGCGTAGTCGCGCTCTTGCTCGGGCCCGCGAAGGTTGTCGAGCATCGAGTGCAGCTCCGCAACCGCATCTGGATCTACGCCGGTCTGGTGCGCGGCACGCTGCAGCGTCGCCCATGCGGTTTGCCAGCGCTCGTCGAGCCGCGAATCCGACGGCCCGTCGGCCTCGAGCTCGGCGCGCGCCAAGCCGAGCAACGTGGCGAGCTGGAAGCCGATCTCGTACCAGTCGTGCACGTGCTGCTCGCTCCGCTCGAGCCCGCCCAGCAGGTTCTCGGCGGCTTCGAGCCACACGTCCAGGTCCTCGAGCTTGCGCAGCATGCTCCAGTCGCCGCCGAGCGCAGCGAGGAACGTCCCGAAGGGAGCGTCGAGCTCACCCGCAAACGCCGCACTGCGCTCGCGGTCCCACACGCAGTCCGAGAGCGCGCGTCCGGCCTCGAGGCTGGCGCTGCACGAAGGCAGCCCGTTGCGGGCCTGGACCACCGCCGCATCGAGCGGCGGCGCAGGCGGAGGCGCGGAGGGCCGCGGCACGCCGTCGTCGTCGACCGGCCAAACTTGCTGGGTCGAGCCCGACGCGCGCGGCGCGATCGGTCGCTCGCTCGATTCGCGATCGAACCCGCGAAAGTCGGGGAACACGTCCATCAGCACGACGCGCGCGGCGCCACCGACCTCGGCGCGCAGCCCGGTGCGGGCCGCAATCGAAGCAGCCAGCTCGAGCAGCGCCTCGGGGCCGAGCGGCAACGTGCGCGCATGGGCCGGCGTCAGCAGCGACGCGGCGACCTGGGAGCCATCGGCCACCACATAAAGCGCGCAACCGAGCGCCCAGGCCGCGCCGAGCTCGAACGGCACGTCGCCGCCGGCCACGCCGCGCGGTGTGCAGAGGCCCACGAACGCATCGGCGTTGGCCAGCCGTCGCTTGAGCGACGAGAGCCGGTCGTCGCCCGCGAGCGGCTCGCACTGCGCGGGGCTCGAGTCGACTTCGATCCCGTCGACGACCGCGCGCAACAGCGCGACGATCTGGCTGCCGAGCTCGCCGTCCTCGGCGCAATGGCTGACGAAAATGCGCGCACCCATGCTCACTTCCTTGCTGCAAGAGGGAGGCAGGCCACCAGAGTCTCGACGGCCGAACAAAGCGCTGCGGCCGCGCGTTGTCAATGACCCCAGACGGGGGTCAGTCGCACCCTCCTGCCGCCAAATCTGCTAAACTGGAACGCCATGTCGGCACCGCAGCGCTATCCCATGCTGCCGGGGGATCCGCCCGAGCTGCTCGTACACGACGAGCCGATGCAGTGCCCGTACCTGCCGGATCAGACCGCGCGCTTGCCGCTGCGCTTGCCGCTCTCGCGTTTGAGCCGCACGCAGCTCGACGACCGGCTCGCGCGCGGCGAGCGCCGCCAGGGACGGCTCGTGTACAGAACCGGCTGCGCACGCTGCGACGCGTGCCAGGCCATCCGCATCCCCGCGGCCGAGCATAGGCCGAGCCGCAGCGAGCGGCGCGTCTTCCGTCGCGGCCAACGCTTGTTCCGTACCGAGATCGGCGCGGTCGAAGCAGACCAACGCCGCTCGTCGCTCTACAACCGGCACAAACAACTGCG
>JBIOJD010000592.1:0-1905 GCA_044450485.1 Polyangiales bacterium
CAAGGTGAAGACATGCCGTGCAACAGCGCGGACGATGCGCAGTGCGCGGACGGGCTCATCTGCTTCCGGGGCACGTGCAAGCCGCTCGGCATCGCAGGCCAGGACTGCAGCGACACGCTGCCCAAGTGCAAGCCGGGGCTCGTCTGCCAGATCCAAGGCTCGACCCAGCAGTGCGCGACCATCGCAACCGTGTACGCGAAGAAGCAGGACGAGGCCTGCGATCCGGTGAGCGCGCTGTGCGTGCCTGGCCTGGTGTGCGAGAGCGTCGACGCGACCACGGGCAAGTGCGCGCCGCCGGTCTCCGCGAACGCGAGCTGCAAGCGCGGCCAGCCCGATCCGTGTCCCGCCTCGCAATACTGCGACGCAACCATGCCCGGTGTGGACGGCACGTGTCAGGATCGCCCAGGCGACGGTGCGGCGTGCTTGGCTGCGAACCGCGCGCCGCGCTGCGCTCCCGACGCGATCTGCATCGGCTCGACCTGCAAGAAGCTCGTGCAGATCGGAGACGCCTGCACCGACCCGAGCGAGTGCTACAGCGCGAGCTGCGGCAGCGGGGGGACCTGCGAAGCCCCGCTGATGTGCCCAGCTCCGTGACGCGCGCGCAAGGATCAGGGTCAAAGCAAGGTTTCGGGCATGTCCGCGAGCACGTAGGCGGTGAGCGCGAGCACCGCCACGCTCTGATCGAGCTCGGCCGAGCTCACCTTGTCGAGCGTATCGGCATCGGAGTGATGCACGTCGAAGTAGTGCGCCGTGTCGTGGAGCACGCCGATACCCGGGACGCCCGCCGCGCGCAGCGGCTCGAGATCCGCGCCCGAAAAGCCATCGGCGACGCGCACCGTGTCGATCTGAGCGAGCACGGGTGTGAGCCGCGCCAGCCGCTCGTGCGCCAGGCCGAGCTTGCTCTTGTCGGCGAGCTCGAGGCTGAGCTGCACGACCTTCGTGCCGCCGGTGTCCGACTCCATCCCGACCACGTGCTTTGGGAGCTCGGCGGCGTGGTCTTTTGCGTATTGCTTGGCGCCGGCCAGGTTGGTCTCCTCGTTGGTCCACAGCACCGCGCGCACACTGCGGCGCGGCTGCAGCTCGAGCCGCTTCAGCAAAGCGAGCGCTTCCATCGCAGCCACCACGCCGGCGCCGTCGTCCTGCGCGCCCTGACCCACGTCCCAGCTATCGATGTGGCCTGAGATGAGCACGATCTCTTCGGGGCGCTCGCGGCCGTCGAGCTGCGCGACCACGTTGCCCGACCGAGCGTTGGGGCGCAGCCCGGCTTGCATCACGAGCTTCACCGTCACCTTGCCCTTGCCTGCGAGCCGTCCGAGCAGCTCAGCGTCTTCGACCGAGATCGCTGCGGCCGGGATGCGCGTCTTGGCGTCCTCGTAGCGCATCGCACCCGCATGGGGCGCACCGAGGCTGGTGGCGGTGAGCGAGCGTACGAGCGCTGCCACGGCGCCGCCGGCCGCGGCCATGCGGGCGGCGCCCACGCGAATGCCCACGACCTTGCCGTAGCCGGTATCTCCGGTCTTGGGATCGTAGGGCGGCATCGCCACGTCGAACAGCACGATCTTGCCGGCCGCCTTGTCGCCGAGGGCCTTCGCCTCGTCGGCCGAGCGCACGACCACGACCTCGGCCGTGATGCCGCCTTTGGGCGTGGCGACCGAGCCACCGAGCCCGAGCATGCGCAAGGTCTTCATGCGCGGCTCGACCAGCTCGAGCGATTCGCTGCCCCGCTCCCAGTGCTCGACCTCGACCGGCTCGATGTGCGCGTTCTGCAAACCCTGATCCTTCAAGCGCCGCTCCGCCCACGCGAGCGCATGCTCGAGCGCGACGCTGCCGCTCGGCCTCGCGCCGACGTCGTCGCACAGCTCTTCGAGCAAGCCATACGCACGGCCGCTGTGCTGCGTGGCGTCG
>JBIOJD010000593.1:0-1898 GCA_044450485.1 Polyangiales bacterium
CCCGTCGAGCGGTCGACCTGCAACAGCGTGGTCGCGTAGTCGGTGAAGAGGCCGAGCGTCATGTGGTCGCTTCCCGGTGTGCGCGTGCCTTGCACGCCGAGAAAGCCTTCGGCATCGAGCGAGGGAGTGAAGCGCTCGAGCTGCACCGCGCGCTGCGCGTGTGCGGTGGTGCAGAGCGCGAGCAACGCGGCCGGCATCAACCAACGCGCGCTCGGGCGCCTATTGGACCACCAGCGCGCGTTCCCCCTCATCGCACGAGCGGCAAGCGCCGTCCCCCAATGATAGGCAGACTCGCATCGGGGAGGCTCGCACCGCCATAGAGGTCGCGGTCGAGGAGGTGGGCGGTTTTCACGTTACCCATGGCGGCGAGCATGCTCTCGCGCGCTTGGGGCGCGATGCGCTCGAGCTCGGTGAGCAGGCGCTTCACCTGCTTGCGCTTGAGCTGCTCCTGCGAGCCGCACAGATCGCACGGCAGAATGGGAAAGCGCATCAGCTCGGCGTAACGCGCGATCACGTCCTCGTGCGCGTACAGCAGCGGGCGAATCACGATGTGCTTGCCGTCGCGGCTCGTCAGCTTGGGCGGCATCGAAGCGAGCGCGCCCGTGTAGATCAGGTTCAAGAGCAAGGTCTCGACCGCGTCGTCGCGGTGGTGGCCGAGCGCGATCTTGGTGCAGCCGAGCTCGGTCGCGGCCGTGTAGAGCACGCCGCGTCGCAACCGCGAGCACAGCGAGCAATAGGTCTTGCCCTCGGGCACGTGGCTCACGACGACGCTGTAAGTGTCCTCGCGCAGGATGCGGTGAGGATGCCCGTTGGCGATCAAATGCTCGCGCAGCGGCCGGCCGTCGTAGCCGGGCTGGCCCTGGTCGAGGTGCACCGCGAGCAGCTCGAACGCGAACGGCGCACGCCGCCGGAAAGCCTCGAGCAGCGTGAGCAGCGTGTAGCTGTCCTTGCCGCCGCTCACGCACACCATCACCCGGTCGCCCGGCTCGATCAGCGCGTAGTCCGCGATGCAGCGCCCGAGCGCGCGAGAGAGCTGCGCTTCGAGAACACGCAGCTCGGACCTCGGCAAAAGCTGCGGTTGCATCTTCTCGCGGGTGTAGCAAATGGCCGCGCCCGGCGCCACGGTCCGCTTGAAAGCTCGACCGCGCGCCTGTACACAGCCTCGTGGCGATCCGCCTGCACAACACGCTGAGCGGCCGGCTCGAGCCGGTCGAGGCCGACGCGTCGGGTGGCTTGAGCCTGTACGTGTGCGGGCCGACCGTCTACGAGCACGCGCACGTCGGCCACATGCGCTCGGCGCTCACCTACGACGTGCTCGTGCGCCACCTGCGCAGCAGCGGCCTGCGCGTGAAGTTCGTCCGCAACGTCACCGACGTCGAAGACAAGATCATGAAGCGCGCGGCCGAGCGCGGCGAGACCCCCGAGCAGCTCAGCCGGCGCTACGAGCAGAGCTACCACGAAGACACCGGGCGCTTGGGCCTGGTCGCGCCCGACATCGAGCCGCGCGTCAGCGAGCACATGGACGAGATCCGCGCCTTGATCGCGCGCTTGATCGACAAGGGCGCGGCTTACGCCTCGGAAGGCGACGTGTACTTCAGCGTGCAGGCGTTTCCGCAATACGGAAAGCTCTCGCATCGCAAGCAAGCGGATCTCGAGTACGGCGCGAGCGGCCGGCTCGACGACGAAGAGCTGCGGCGCAAGCGCCACCCCGCGGACTTCGCGCTGTGGAAACGGGCGGAGCCGGGCGAGCCTGCGACCTGGGAGAGCCCATGGGGACCGGGCCGCCCCGGCTGGCACATCGAGTGCTCGGCCATGAGCATGCGCTACCTCGGCGAGTCGTTCGACTTGCACGGCGGCGGCCTCGACCTCGTGTTTCCGCACCACGAGAACGAGATCGC
>JBIOJD010000594.1:0-1892 GCA_044450485.1 Polyangiales bacterium
TGAGCGCGGCGCTGTGCACGAGCGCGTTCGTGCTCGCCGGCCGCGCGCGCGAGCGGGATGACCTGCGGGCAGCTGTGCTTTCGGGCCTGGTCGTCGGGCTCGCGATCGGCGTGCGCTATCCGAATGCCGTCATTGCGGCGGCGCTCGGGCTCGGCCTCGTGCTGTGGGCGCCACGGCGGGCGCGCACGCTCGCGACGTTCGGGCTCGGCCTGGCTCTGCCGCTCGGCGCGAGCGCCGCGTGCAATCACGTGCGCTGGGGCTCGTGGAACCCGATCTCGAAAGGCGGAAGCTACCTCAGCGCCGGTGCCGCAGAGGGTGGCGTAGGGAGCGCGCTCCGCGACCTGTGGCCGAGCTTCGGATCACGCGTGCTCGACTACAGGCTTCGTTCCGCCGGGAGCTACAACTTCTTCGCGGAATATCCCGATGCGAAGAGCGGTGCGTACTTATGGGTCGGCGTGGCCAAGAAGGCATGGCTGCAGTCGTCGCCGTGGGTCGCGGTCGCATTGCTCGCGCTGGCTTGGGCGTGGCGGCCGCGGGCGCGGCAAGCCAGCGCCGCCACCACCGAGCTTCGCGCGCTGTCGCTCGTGGTCTTTGCCGTCTTTGGCGTGCTCACGCTCGCGGGCTCGGCTCGCACCGACGGCTTCTGCTTCAATCAACGCTACCTGATCGATCTCGTACCGTTTGCCGCCATGGCCCTGGCGCTCGCGCTCGATCCGCTCGAGCTGCGGTGGAACGGCCTGGTCATCGGCGCAGCCGCTGGTGTGTGCACGGGCTACGCGGTGTTCGCCCTGATGCACGGCGCCGAGCACCACCTCGCCGTCATGAACGCTCCGCTGTGGATCGCGGCAGTGGCCGTCGTCGGCTGGGTGGCGGCGACGCTCGGGCGTGGGCAGTGGCTGCTCTGCGCCGGTCTCGCGGCTGGTCTCGTGTACGCGCCCATCGTGCACGTCTTCGATGACATCCGGGCAAGCCGCAAGTGGCGCTCGGACGTGGCCCGCGTAGGCAGCGCGCTGCGTGGACGTGTGCCCGACGGGGCCGCGTTGCTCGCTTGGCACGGCTATCGCGATGCTGCGTCGCCGCTCTTGCTCGAGCAGCGGTTGACGCTGGTCGAGCCGTCGCGCGATGCCGGCATGGACGCGATTCGCGTGGCGCGAGATCTGCTCGCGCATCACCTTCGCGTGCTCGTGATCGCAAACGGCGCCGAGCCCGGCCGGCCCGCCCGCCTCGGGCGAGAGTTCGGGATCAAGCATGTGCAGCAGGGTGCGGTGGTGCTGATCGAGCTCGACGCGTGGCGGCCAGCGCAGTGACGTCCCGACCCAAACTACAGCAGTTACGGGGGGTTGAGCGGACGAGTCACGGACGCCGCGTTCTCCGCGACGGATCGCCGGGGGCTGCTGCGTTCAATCTGTGAACCCCGAAAAGGAGCCTTCCATGAAGAAAGTCCTCTACATCGCAATCCTCTCGACGCTCGCCGGAGCGGCCGTGGCGTTCGCGCAACCGCACGAGCACGGCGATCCGGGCCGGCGCTTCGAGCAGCTCGACACCAACCACGACGGCAAGCTCGACAAGAACGAGCTCAGCGCGGGCATGCAGCGCTTCTTCGACAAGGCCGACCTGAACAAGGATGGCAAGGTCAGCAAGGAAGAGCTGAGCTCGCTGCGCGAGACCATGCGTGCCAAGCACGAGGAGCACGAACAGGGTAAGGGCCGCTGGCACAACGGCGGCTTCTTCGCCCACCTCGACGCGAACGGCGACGGCGTGATCGACGCGTCGGAGCTGCAGCAGGCGGCCGCAAAGCGCTTCGACCGTCTGGACGCGAACCACGACGGCAGCGTCGACAAGGCCGAGCTCGCGGCCGCGCATCACGGCTTCGGCAAGCACGAGTGCGACCA
>JBIOJD010000595.1:0-1877 GCA_044450485.1 Polyangiales bacterium
ATCGAGCGCGGCCGCGCCGCGCGCTACATCCACGCGTTCTTCGAGCGATACGCCGGCGTCGCCGCGTACATGGAGAACATCGTGACCGCGGCGCGTGAGAGCGGCGAGGTGCGAACGCTGTGCGGTCGCGTCCGCAAGCTGCCCGATCTGCGCAGCCCGAACCGCGTGCAGCGTCAAGCCGCCGAGCGCGTGGCGCGCAACACCCCGATTCAGGGCAGCGCCGCCGACATCATCAAGCTGGCGATGATCGCGATCGAGCGCGAGCTCGAGCAGCGCAAGCTCACGAGCAAGATGCTCCTCACCGTGCACGACGAGCTCGTCTTCGAAGCGCCGGCTTCGGAGCACGGACAGCTCGAGAGCTTGGTGCGCGACCGGATGGAGAACGTCGTGAGCCTCGACGTGCCGCTGGTGGTCGACAAGGGCTGGGGCGAGAGCTGGGGCAAAGCGCACTGAGCGCGCCCAAGGCCGAGCTTCAGCCCCGCAGCAAGCCGAACCGGCGCAACAGGCGCTGCGGCAGCGGTCCGTCGTCCGGCAGCAGCACGCTCCCTCTGCCGAGGCGCAGCTTCCGCCCGCGCCACTGCGTGCTGCGCGAGAACAGCGCGTAGCACCAGATTCCGGCGAGGATCAGATCGCGCGCCGGTGTGGCCCAGAGCTGTGCCAGGCCGAGGCCGTGACCGCGGAGCCTCTGCAACAGCTTGGCATCCCAGCGGCACTTGTAGAGGTAAGCAAAGAGGACGACCCACGCGATCCGAACGTCGAAGCCGCTGACGAGCCAAGCCAGCAGCGACAGGGGCAGCGGATTGCTGCCGAGGTCCGCCGCATAACCGGGCGCTGACACCACCGCTCGCATCTTGAGCCAGCGAGCATGGCGGCTCACGAACTGGGTCAGCGTGGTGTCGATGTTGACGTTCGCGACCGTGGTCGTGGACAGCGCAAGCCGCTTGCCGTGCTGCTCGTAGAGCTGGCAAAGCACGTAGTCCTCGGCCAGCACGTCCTTGACGCGGCCGAGCCCGCCGACCTCTTCGAGGTCGCTCCTGCGAAAGAACATCGACTTGCCGAGCACGCAGGTGATACCCGCGAGCTCTGTGGCCATGCAGAGACCGGGCGCGGTGAACGCAGTCAGCTGCAGGTTCTCGAGCACCGCGGCGGGCGAGCGCTCGCCCACACCGACCACGATGCTGCCGATCAGCGCAGCGCCCTCGGCTTGCATCTGGCCGACGACGTTCCGCAGGTAGCCCGGTGGGAGCCGCACGTTGGCATCGCTCTGCATCACCAGGTCATGGCGAGCGCGCAGCAGCGCGCCGTGGATGTTGCTCACCTTGGGGTTCAGCCCGAAGTCCGGCCGCGAGACCACGATCTCGGTCGCCACGTGCGGGTACGCGGCAGCCACGCTGCGCGCGATCGCGATGCCGGGATCCGACGGCTCGGTGCTCGCGAGCACGATCTGCAACGGCGCCGGATAGTCCTGCTCGTAGAACGAGCGGAGGTTCTGCTCGAGCTCGTCTTCGAGACCCTTGATGGGCTTGAGCAAGCTCAACGGGGGTAGCGGCTGCTCGAGATCGATCTGCGGGCGGCGGCCCAGGTAGCGGAACACCGCCCACATGCCCACGCGGTGCAGGAGCAGCGAAACCCCAATGAGTCCGAGCAGAACCGATACCGTGGTGGAGAACATGACGGCTTGGCCCCAAGCTCGAGACGGCGCGACTATGGCACTGCCCAGGCGCCGAGTGCAAACCCGGGACTTTTTCGTGGTACTCACGGTTGGTGGAGGGCGTTGTGGGGCTGACTTGCGCGCATCTCGACCTCGAGCCGATCGGCGTCCGGCTCTGGCTCAGCTGGTCGCAGCGCGGCCTGACGCGCGCCGCGTGGGGCCGCAA
>JBIOJD010000596.1:0-1865 GCA_044450485.1 Polyangiales bacterium
CGCCCGCGTCGATGATCACGTTGCGCGGGGTCACATCGCGGTGCACGAGCCCGAAACGCTCGTGCGCGTAACGCAACGCCTCGCACACTTGGGCGCCGACGTGCGCGCACATCGCTTCACCGAGCGGTCCGTCGGCGAGCAACTCGGCCACGGTCGCGCCCTCGACCCGCTCCATCGCCAGGAAGTAAACACCGTCGATCACGCCGAGCTCGTACACGGGGACGATGTTCGGGTGGCTCATGCGGACCAGCGTGTTTGCCTCGCGCACGAAGAGCTCCACGAACCCCGGGTCGCTCGCCAGCTGCGGCAGGATCTGCTTGACCACCAGCTTCTTCTCGAAGCCGCCCGGTCCACGCAGACGCGCGAGCATGACGCGCGACATGCCGCCCTCGGCGAGCTGCGCATCGAGCCAATAATTGCCGAAGCGCCGCGGGAAGCCCGAAGCTGCCGGCGATTGCGCGTTTTGCTCCATCCGTGCGAAAGGATATCGCATGCGTGGATTTGGCGTGTGGATCGCGGGCGGGCTGATCGCGTGCGCGCCCGCGCCGCGGATCACCACCGCGCGGCTCTCGGTCGCGCAGTTGCCGAGCTGCGAGCTCGGGTCCGGGCAGCAGCTGAGCCTGCGGGCGACGGGCGATTTCCCTGCGCAGAGCAAGGGGCTTGGCGGGCTTGGCAAGGGCGCCGAGGTCGCGCTCGACACCTTGCCGCTCAGCACGCAATGGCTCGCGCTCGAGGCAGAGCAGGGCATGGCCCACGCAGGCGGACTGGTCGCTCTACCTGGCGGACAGGACCTCGACCGCTCGGTGCTGATGCTTCCTCTGGGTCGCTCGTGTCCGCTCGGCGACCCGCTGGCGCGCGCCCCGACGGGGGCTGCGGTCGCGGCCCTGGCCGATGGGTCGCTGTTGATCGCGGGCGGCGAAGATGAGAACGGCGCCGCGACCACGAATGCGGTGGTCTTGCCCGCGGGCAGTGCGCTGGTGCAGCAGGTCCCTGGGGGCATGCTGCTCAGTCGCGCCGATGCGACGGCGACCCGTGTGGATACCGGCGTGGTGGTGGTCGGAGGGGGCCCAGATGGAACCACCTTCGAGGTGTACGACGCGGAGCTTGGTCGCTTCGACCGCGGCCGCAGCGGGCACCTCGCGAGCGGCCCGCGCCGGGCCCACGGCGCCGTGCGCTTGCTGGACGGTCGCGTGCTCGTCGTGGGGGGCCAGACCGAGGTCTCGGGCGAAGCGCTCGGCACCGCAGAGCTGATCGATCCGATTGCAGGCAAGGCCGAGGTGGTCGAGTCGACCCTGAATTTCGCGCGCGTCGCGCCGTCCTTGCTCGTGCTCGACTCGGGTATCGTGCTCGTCGCGCTCGGGACGGACGGCGCGAGCCCCGATGCGCCTGCCGTGCCAAACATCGAGCGCTTCGATCCCCGTTCGTCGCGCTTCGCGCCGCTGGAGGCGACCCTTCCCACTCACGAGCGTGCGGCCGTAGCGGCGCTCGAAGGCGACCGCGTGGCCTACCTCGGTTGTGACTCGGGTGACGCCGGTTGCCAGCTCGCGCTGGCTTTGCCGCAGAGCGGAGACTTCGACGTGGTCGCGCTCGAAGGAGATCTCGGTCCCGACGCGCTCGCGGCCGCCGGATTGCAGGACTTGGAGCAGATCCGGCTGCTGGCGTTGCACGACGGCACGCTGCTCGTGACCGGCCGCAAGCGCGGGCCGCCGGTCGCGCGCCAGGCGTTCCTCATCGACCTGAGCTCGCCTGCGATCACGGCGGTGCCGGACGCGATCTCGCGAGTGCCCGACGTGCTGCTCGCGCTCGAGGATGGGACGCTGACCGAGCTCGACGCGCTCGGCGTCTCCCTCGGAAGGCACGATCTC
>JBIOJD010000597.1:0-1864 GCA_044450485.1 Polyangiales bacterium
GTGTACCAACCTAGCCCGAGGTCGATCGCCGCCCCCTTGCCGGTCGGGTCGTGGTCGGCGAGCCACGTGGGCCGGCCATCTGCCGCCGCCGCGAGTGGCGTCGTCGCGATCGACGCAACGACTGCAATCCAAGCCAAGTGCTTCATGAAGCTCTCCTCGACGAAGGTCGGCCAGAAGGGATCATAGGCAGCGCGTGGGACCAAGGGAAAGCTTTGGAGCCCGTCCTCCCCTGTTTTGGGGATTTCGTGGATAGTGGGCTTGTGAAATGCGTTGGAGAAGACACGGAGAACTACGTGAAGCAGAGAACGCGCTGGGTTTGGGTTGTGGGCGGATGGGTGTTGGCCTTCGCAGGGTGCGGCGGCGGCAAGAGCGAGAGCGTCGATGCGGCTCAAGCGCAATGCGGGCAGGGCGGCTACTACACGTGTGTCGGGCCGGCTGGCTGCACCGGCACTCAGATGTGCGTCTCGGGCAAGCTCACCGCGTGCGACTGCAGTCAGAGCTCCGGCACGCAGCCCGCGGGCTCGGGGACGAGCGGCGTGAGCGGAAGCACCGGCGATGGCGGCAGCCCTGACGCGGGCGGCACGTCTTCCAATCCCTCTTCGGGCGATGCCGGAAGCGGCGTGCCGGTGGACGGAGGTGGCGCGCAGCCGCCTCCGCAGGACGCAGGGAGCAACGTGCCGAGCGAAGACTGCAGCAACGGCGTCGACGACGATGGCGACGGAAAGATCGATTGCCTCGACGAGGACTGCGGCGCTTGGACGTGCGCGGCGAGCGCACCGAGCGGTTGGAGCGGTCCGATCGTGTTGTACGAGGGCGCCAAGAAGGCGCCGAGCTGCGAGGGCAGCTACACCGAAATCGCGATGCACGGCGGCACAGCCGCGAGCGCGGACGACGCGCAGTGCACGACCTGCACCTGCTCGGGCTCGGGCGCGTGCGCTTCGAATCTCACTTTCGCAGCCGGATCGCAGACCGATTGTTCGGGCACGACCTGCGATGCGATGCTCAACACGGGCTGCACGGAGCTTTCGTCGACCTGCCTCTCGGCGGCGACCGCCTACGTGCAGACGCGCGTGTCGGGCGGCGGTGATTGCTCGCCGAGCGCGCAGAGCCCGTCGATCGCGGACGCCACGTGGGCCAAGAACGTGCTCGCGTGCGCGCCCGGCAGCGCGCCTCGCCGCGGCGGTTGCGGCCCGGGCAACGTGTGCGCGCCGCCCACGCCGTTCGCGGGGCCGTTCTGCATCCTCAAGCAAGGTGATCAGGCGTGCCCGTCGGGCGCCTACACCGATCGGCGCGTGTACTACACGGCCATCGACGACACGCGCGATTGCACGGCGTGCAGCTGCGGGCAGGACTGCGCGTACAGCTGGCAGGTCTTCGACGACGGAGACACCGCGTGCGCCACACCGCTCGCAACCAAGACGAGCGCAGGCGAGTGCGTGACCGTCACCCCCAGCAGCGGCAAGATCCGCGTGGGCGCCACGATCAGCGGCGCCGGCGGCTGCACGCCGAGCGGCGGCGCGGCGACAGGCAGCGTGAGCGCGAGCGATCCGTACACCGCCTGCTGCTTGCCGTGATCTGCTCGGGCACTGGCTGAAGCAAACCCCTGCTACGCTCGCCCGGGTGACGAAGCGGTCTCTCGGAGCGCTCGCGGCGCTGCTCCTGGTCGGCTGGCTCGCGTATCGAGCCGTGGACCAGCCCCTGCCGCACGGCCAGAGCGGCCCCGGAGCCGACGCCTTGGCCCATGCCTTCGCAGCAGCGACGAACATCGAAGCTTGGCAGCGCACGCGCGCGCTGCGCTTCGTGTTCGACGGCGAGCGCAGCTACTTGTGGGATCGGGACCGCGCGCTCGTACGCCTGCAATGGA
>JBIOJD010000598.1:0-1862 GCA_044450485.1 Polyangiales bacterium
CAAGCTCACACGCACTGCGCCCCAGCTCGCTTCGAGCCGCGTCGTGCGGTCGTGGGCGTGCCTTCGCACCTTCGCGCCCGATCGCGAGCTGGTGGTCGGCCCCGACGAGCGCATTGCGGGATTGTTCTGGCTGTGCGGCCTCGGCGGCCGAGGCATGGCCGTCGCGCCCGCTGCCGGCGAGCTGCTCGCGGCAGGCATGCGCGGAGAGCCTCACCCGCTGTCGGCCCGGCTCTCACCGACGCGCTTGCTGCGCCCAACGCGAGCGTGAGCCGAGCCCCGCCGCCTCAGAGCCCGACTTTGGCGTTCAGGCTCGCGCGGTAAGCGTCGATGTCCACGGGTTGCTGCGCGACGCCGGTCTCGATCGCGGCCTTGGCCACGGCGCTCGACACCCACGCCAAGACGCGCGGGTCGAAGGGCTTCGGGATGATGTAGCGCGGGCCGAACGCGAGCTGCTCGCGGTAGATCTCGCACACCTGCTGCAGCACCGGCTCGCGCGCCAGCGCGGCAAGCGCGCGCGCCGCCCCGAGCTTCATCTCTTCGTTGATGGCGGTCGCGGCCACGTCGAGCGCGCCACGGAAGATGAACGGGAAGCCGAGCACGTTGTTGACCTGGTTCGGAAAGTCGCTGCGGCCCGTGGCCACGATGGCATCGGGCCGCTTGGCCACCGCCACGTCGTAGGGGATCTCCGGATCCGGGTTCGCGAGCACGAACACGATCGGCCGCGGCGCCATGGCTTCGATCAGCTCGGGCGCCACGCTGCCGCCCGACGACAGCCCGACCAGCACGTCGGCGCCGCGCAGCGCATCGGCGAGCGTTCGCCGCGGATCGTCGGTCGGCCGAGCGAACGGTGCCTTGTACGGTCCAATGCCACCGCGACCGTCGCGGATGATGCCGCGCGAGTCGATCATGGTGATGTTGTTGCGCTTGACGCCGAGCCGGATCCACAGGTCCATGCACGCGATCGCCGAGGCGCCGGCGCCGAGACACACGATCTGCAGTGAATCGAGCGAGCGCTGCTGCAGCTCCGCTGCGTTGAGCAACGCGGCCGCCGTGATGATCGCGGTGCCGTGCTGATCGTCGTGGAACACCGGAATCGCCATCCGCATCTTCAGCGCCTTCTCGACGATGAAGCACTCGGGCGCCTTGATGTCCTCGAGGTTGATGCCGCCGAAGGTCGGCTCGAGCGCGGCGATGGTCTCGATGATGCGCTCCGGATCGCGCGCGTCGATCTCGATGTCGAACACGTCGATGTCGGCAAAGCGCTTGAACAGCACGGCCTTGCCTTCCATCACCGGCTTGGCCGCATACGGACCGAGATCACCCAGGCCGAGCACGGCGGTGCCGTTGCTGATCACGGCGACCAAGTTGCGGCGACCGGTGTAGCGGTTGACCGCGCTCTGGTCCTTCTGGATCTCGCGACATGGCTCGGCGACGCCAGGCGTGTAGGCCATGGCCAAGTCGCGCTGGGTGACGACCGGTTTGCTCGGCATCACCTCGAGCTTTCCAGGCCGCCCATCCGCGTGATAGGCGAGCGCGTCCTCGCGGGTGGGCGTCACCTCGATGTGCGCATCCGGAGCAGGCTCAGACCGCCGGGACCCGATCGGGACCACCTTCGGTGCTTCCTTGCGAGACATCATAAGACGGCCAGCCTTCTACAGAGCCCAAGCCAAGCCCGAGCATGAAGGCGTACACCGACAGTGTGCGATTGTCTACTTGGCGGCCGCGATGCCGTCGAGCGCCTCGGGATTCTGCACGCTCGACAGGTCGCCGAGCTCAGCCTCGCCCAGGTACTTCCGCTGGATCAAGCGCCGCAGGATCTTGGCGCTGCGCGTCTTGGGCAGGTCTGTGACGAACAGGACGGC
>JBIOJD010000599.1:0-1860 GCA_044450485.1 Polyangiales bacterium
CCTTCGGGCACTTGGTCGGTGCTGCCGAGATCGAGGGTCACGACCGCGTTGCACAAGGCGGCGATAGCGCTCCTCTCGCGCTCGAGCCCGCCGCGGGTCTCTGCGTCGTTGACCCGCAGTGTCAGCGGCAGCGCAAGCTTGGGGTGCAAGTCGTGCTCCGAGCGGATGGTCCTTGCCGCGACGATCACGGCCTGCAGGCGCGTCATCTCACGCTCGACCTCCGGGGCGAAGCACCCGTCTATCGCCGCCTCGGGGTAGCGGGCGACGATCAGGCTCTTCGGCGCCCCCTCCCTCTTTGGGAAGCTCTGCCAGATCTCCTCGGTGATGAACGGCATCATCGGGTGCAGCGCGCGCAAGCACGTCTCGAGCACGTGCGCGAGCGTGGCCCGGGTCTCGCCGGCCACGTGCGCGTCGCTCGCCGCGAGAAGCGGCTTGCTGAGCTCGAGATACCAATCGCACAGCTCGTTCCACACGAAGCGGTAGAGCGCGGCGCTGGCATCGTCGAGCCGATACTGGTCGATGGCCTGACGCGCCGCGTCGATCGCCACCGCGAGCCGGGAGAGGATCCAGCGGTTCGCGAATTGCGAAGGCTCGGGACGCAGCCCGTCGGCGCACACCGAGCCCTCGGTGACGTGCATCAGCGCATAGCGAGCTGCGTTCCAGAGTTTGTTGCAGAAGTTGCGGTAGCCCTCGACGCGCTTGAGCGAGAGCGCGATCTTCGTCGTCTGCGGCGAGTAGCTGAGCAACGTGTAGCGGAGCGCATCCGCGCCGTACGCCGGGAAGCCCTCGGGGTATGTCTTGCGCAGGTAGTCGAGCCCGCTCTTGGCGGTGCCGGCCTTCTCTGCCTTGGCCAGCAGCTCGTCGAGGGTCGCGCCGTGGATCACGTCGAGCGGGTCGATCACGTTGCCCTTGACCTTGCTCATCTTCTGCCCGTGCTCGTCGGTCACCAGGCCGGAGAGCAGGACGCGGCTGAACGGCGCTTTCCCGGTGAAGTGCAGCCCCATCATCATCATGCGGGCGACCCAGGGGAACAGAATGTCCGAGCCTGTTTCCAGGTCATCGGTCGGGTAGAAGCGCTGCAAATCGAGCGTGTCGTCGGGCCAGCCGAGCGTGGAGAACGGCCACAGCGCGGAGCTGAACCAGGTGTCGAGCACGTCCGGATCGGGACTGAGCTTCGTGCTGCCGCAGCTCTCGCAGCGCACAGGCCGCTCCGCTCCGACGCTGACGTGACCGTGCTCGCAGTAGCTCGCCGGGATCGGGTGCCCCCACCAGAGCTGGCGCGAGATGCACCAGTCCTGGATGTTCCGCATCCAATGGAAGTAAGTCTTGGTCCAGTGATCGGGGATGATGCGCGTCTGGCCCTGCTCCACCGCCTCGATGGCGGGCTTGGCGAGCTCGGTCATCTTGCAGAACCACTGGGTCGAGATGAGCGGCTCCACGACCGTGTTGCAGCGCTGGCAGCGCGGCTTGTTGATCGCGTGCGCCTTCTGACCGCGGCCGAGGCCGAGCTCCTCGAGCCGCTGCTTGATCGCGGGGCGCGCCTTGGCGCGGTCCAGTCCCGCGAACGGCCCGCCATTCTCGTTCAGCGTTCCGTCGAGATTCAGGATGTTGATCTGCTCCAGGCCGTGGCGTTTGCCGGTCTGGAAGTCGTTGGGATCGTGCGCCGGCGTGACCTTCACCGCGCCGGTGCCGAACGCCATGTCCACGAGCTGCGCGTCGGCGATGATCGGCACGCGCCGGGCCACGATCGGATGCAGCGCGACCTTGCCGACGAAGGCTTTGTACCGAGCATCGTCCGGGTGCACCGCGATCGCCGTGTCGCCGAGCATGGTCTCGGGCCGCGTGGTCGAGACCACGATC
>JBIOJD010000600.1:0-1850 GCA_044450485.1 Polyangiales bacterium
ACATGGTGCAGCATCTCGTGGTACACGATGTACTCGACGAAGAATGCCGGCACCCAGTCTGCGTCGAGCACAGGGTGCACATGGATCAGCGGGTTGCGTGCGCGATAGCTGCCGAGCTTGATCGAGCAGCGCCTGCGTCCGCGGCCCTGGCCACGCGCCATGCGCGCCCAGCCGATCCGAGCGTCGACAGGACGTTCGAAGTATCTGTGGTTGAGCGCGCCGAGCATGGCGGAAAGATCGTGATGCCGCCCGAGCGCACGCGGCGCTTCTCTCGAGTGAGCGTGCTCGACGTCGGTCTCGGGCCCGGGCGGCAAGTGCGGCCGGGAGCGGATGCGGTAACCGTGGGTGCGGATGAAGCGCTGAATCTGTGCCGAAGCAGTCGCGTGACGATCCTCGAGGTAGCGTGCGAGCGCGCGCACCGTGGTCTCGTCGGCATCGACGAACATGTGGTGCAGCCTCACGTGGGCGATGCCCTGCTGCTCTCGAGCCGAGAGCATGGTCCGCGAGTTGTCGGTGAACGTCAGCGCGATCTCGCGACCGAGCAGCCCCGACAGCGTGCGGCAGAGCACCTGCTGCTTGCGGGCGTCTTCCGCCAGCGGGTCGAGCCACGGAGCAGGCCGAACCGGACCGAATTCGAAGGCCATCTGGCGAGCGCCCATGGAACCGAATCGACGCTACGGAGCGGTTCCTGCGTTGTCAAGAAACGGCTTGTGCCGGCGGACGCCCGTGGCAAACTGCGGTCGAGGAGGCGCCGTGGCAGCCGAGGTCGAAGTGCAATACTTCGCCGCCGCGCGCGAGCTGTGCGGCAAGCAGCGCGAGCGCTTGCGCCTCGAACGCTCGCCGAGCACGGTGCGGGAGGTGCTGGAGCAGCTCGGCCGGCACTGTTCCGCGCTTTTGCCGGTGATCCATCGCATGCGCCTCGCCGTCAACGGCGAGATCGCACGAGCCGAGGACCAGGTGCGCGACGGGGACGAGCTCGCGGTCCTGCCTCCCGTGGCTGGGGGCGCTTGCCGCGTCGTGCTTTGCGCGCTGCGCGACACGCCGCTGTCGATCGACGAAGTGCTCGCGGCCGTGCGCGCGCCGGGCGTGGGCGCCGAGGTGCTGTTCGTGGGCAGCGTGCGAGACCACGCAGACGGCAAAGCGGTGGCGCGGCTCGACTACGAAGCGCATCCGAGCATGGCCGAGCGCGAAATGACGCGCGTCCTCACGGAGATCAGCGCGGCACGGCCGGAGGTTAGGCTCGCCGCGCTGCACCGCGTGGGAGCGCTCGCGGTCGGTGACCTGGCCGTGGTGGTCGCAGCCGCCGCGCCGCATCGCGCAGAAGCCTTCGAAGCGTGCCGCGAAGCCATCGAGCGCATCAAGCAGCGCGTGCCGATCTGGAAAAAAGAGTGGGCGCCCGACGGCAGCGCCAACTGGGTCAACCTCGACGGTTGATCGTCGGTGGCGCTCAGCTCGGCTTCGGTACGATCAGCGCCGGCAGCGATGCGCCGAGCTCACGGACCTCGGTCAAACGCAGGTCTATCAGGCCGCTTGCGAGGTAGCCCAGCATGCCGGGCAGGTCGGCGGCGGCGAGCAGCACGCGTCGCACGCGCGGATCGCGCACGCGGATCTGCTCGAGCAATTCCAAGCCGGTCATCGCGACCATACGCTGCTGCGCGACCACCAGATCGAACGCAGCGGGCCGAAAGCGAGCGAGCGCCTCTTCGCCGCTCGCGACCACCGTGAGCTCGGCTTGGCCCGCGAGCGCGCGCAGGGCAGCGCGACGGGCGAGCACGTCGTCCTCGACCAGCAACACCCGCGGCAAGGTTGGTGTGCGCCTGAGGTAGCGGGCCCGCGACTCTCTCAGTAAC
>JBIOJD010000601.1:0-1830 GCA_044450485.1 Polyangiales bacterium
CTCTCCACATCCGCCGAGCTCGGGGTGCAGGGCCAGCCACTCGCGGCGCAGCGCGCGCTCCACGTAGCGATTGACGATGCCGGCCGTGTCGCCGCCGAACAGGCGATTGGTGTTCGCGACCACGGTCGGGTGCATCGCGAAGAAGCTGAGCGAGCCGATCGGGCCCACGAGCTTGCTCGGGTCGGCCGGGTCGTAGGCGTCGATGCGCAGCACGTCGAGCCCGGGATCGACCGCACGCGCGTCCTCACGCTCGAGCTCCTTGCAGCGTGACGCAGGCAGCGCGGGTACGAACGGAGGCGAGTTCAGCTTGTAGGCCGCGAGATCGCGATTGCGGGTGAAGCAGAAGAAGTCTTGGGCATGCGTCCAGGAGAGCTTGGCCGGGCGGGCAGCGAGCTTGGCCGCGCGGATCGCTTGGGCCACGCGCTCGGCGATCGCCTGCATCAGCCGTTCGTCGTAGCCGGGCACGCGGGTGCTGAAGATGCCGGTGTACTGGCTCTCGCCGAAGTAGTGTGCCACGCCGGCATGGGTGTGGATCGCCGTCATCATCAACTGTGACGGGTGCAGGATGTCCGCGACCCGCGCCGCGACCTCGCGCTGCAGCAGCAAGCTCATCGCCGCGAGCTCGCACGGCACGAGCACGAGCTTCTGGCCGCGGTCGGTCTCGAAATAGAACACGCGGCAATACGCGCGAGTCCAGTAGCCCTCCGCCACGCGCGCGTCAGGACCGTGCCCGAAGGTCGACGCCCCCGGTGGCATGGTGATGTCGGCGCGGCCGGTGCCGACGCGCAGCGTGGCCGCGACGTGCTCGGGCAATGGCGGCGTCGGCAGCGCGACGTGCGAGAACGTGCTGGCGCAGCCGCAACACAGCACGAGCAACGAGAACAGTGAGCGTATCGCGAGCGTCATGGGGTGAGCGCGCTCCAAACGGTGACCCGCAAGCTGATCGCCGCCGATATCGACAGCGTGTCCGTCTCGAACCAGAGCGCCGAGACCGAAGGCACGAGGTGCACCCCGAGCCCGAGAAGATCGTCGGAACGCCAAATCGGCTCGTGCCCAGCCAAGCGCAACGGTAGCCCGAGCTCGACGCCGATCGCGGGACGCAGCTCCGCGCGCCCGCCGACGTAGGTGCGCGCGATGCCGGGCGTGAGCAGCGCCTCGTAGCCGATGAAGAACTGCTCTGGGCGCGGCAACCGCATCACGCCAACCGGCATGAGCAGGCGAAACTGTCCGAAGGCGTCATGATGACCATCGACGCGGCCTTCGACCTGAGCCTCGACGCCGGAAGCGATGGCCGGTCCGCGCGCCAGCGACATGTCCGTGAGCGCGGTCACCTTCACGCCGGCGCTCACGATGTTCTGGTCGTGCACGAGGTAGCTCCCCGCTGGGCCGAGCCCCCCTGAGCACGCCCCGAGCGCGAGCGCCGAAAGCAGCAGCGCGGCGCGGGCCGAGTCGATTCGCATGTCGCTCACCTTGCGCCCCTGCTCACGGCTGCGAGCGCGCAACCAAGTACATGAAGCCGATGGCGCCCGCTCGAACGCGCACGCTGCCGCCCGCGACTTCCTTGCCGCTGTGCGTGTCCACCCCGTGCACCGTGAGATTGCGCGCCGGCACCTCGAACGAGCCGCCCACGGCGTCGCTCGTGGTCGCATCGAGCGTCACGGATACGGCCCCGCTCGGTTCGGTGTAGAAGATCGGCGAGGCGCCGTCGTTCGGCTCGAAGCTGACCTTCACGTCGGCGACCTCTGCGCGCGGGAGCTGATCGGCGTTGAGGTAGCGCAGCGGCAAGCAACCTTCCACCCGGAAGATGAGGTGACCCGCGTCGGCGTTGAA
>JBIOJD010000602.1:0-1828 GCA_044450485.1 Polyangiales bacterium
CGCGAGGCTGGGCGAGGTGGGACGGCTGTCCAGACTATCCGACATTGCCTACATGCTGGCCATGGTCTTTGTTCGGGGTCAAACAAATGGACCGACCCGCCCGCTGCACCGCAGGCTCCGCGGACCAGGCCTGGCTTCGAGGAGGGCCCGATGCTAGTGCCACCGACCCATGGACGGCGTGCAACCGAGCCTCGAGGGCTTCAGGGCTGTTGCCCGACCCGGCGCGGTCGTGCCGGTCGTGGCCGAGCTGCTGGCGGATGCCCTCACGCCGGTCACGGCCTTTGCCACTGTGGGCGACGGCGATGGGAGCTATCTGCTCGAGAGTGTGGTCGGTGGCGAGAAGTGGGCCCGCTACAGCTTCGTGGGCTTCGAGCCCGAGCTGCGGGTTCGCGGGGTAGAGGATCGCTACGAGGTCACATACGCCGACGGGCGCAAAGACACCCGGCAGCTCGCAGACCCGTGGCAGGGATTGCGCGAGACCCTGCGCGGCTATTCGCCTGCAGCGCACGAGGGGCTGCCGCGCTTCTGGGGCGGCGCCGTGGGCTACGTCAGCTACGACGCCGTGCGCCGCTTCGAGCCGAGCGTTGGCGCGCGCAACCCGCAGTCAACGGAAGCCTGTGACTTCGCGTTCTCGATCGGCGGGACGCTGCTCATCTTCGACAACGTGCGCCAGACGCTGCGGATCGTGGCGCAGTGCATGCTGCGCCAAGGTGACGATCCCGCGGCCGTCTACGCGCGCGCGCTCGAGCGCATCGAGCGCGCGGCGAAGAAGCTAGGATCGCCCGCACCGCTTCATCCCATGCCGCTGCCTCGGGGCGCGGCCGACGTCACGGTGCCCGCATCGTCGTTCGACCGCGCGCAGTTCTGTCAGGCGGTCGAGCGCTGCAAGGAGCACATTGCGGCCGGCGACATCTTCCAAGTGGTGCTCAGCCAGCGCTTCAGCGTGCCGGTCGATGGCGTCGACTGCTTCGACATCTACCGCGCGATGCGCGTGATCAATCCGTCCCCGTACATGTATTTCTTGCGCTCCGGCGCCCTGCGTATCGCCGGCGCGAGCCCCGAGGTGATGGTGCGCCTCGAGGACGGCCGCGCAGAGGTGCGGCCGATCGCTGGCACGCGCCCCCGGGGCAAGACAGAGCAGGACGATGCGCGCATCGAGCGCGAAATGTTCGACGATCCGAAAGAGATCGCCGAGCACGTGATGCTGGTCGACCTCGGCCGCAACGACCTCGGCCGCATCAGCGTTCCCGGCAGCGTGCGCGTGACCGAGCGCATGATCGCCGAACGCTACTCGCACGTCATGCACATCACCTCCAACGTGGAGGCCACGCTCTCGCCCGGACGCGACGCGCTCGACGTGCTGCGCGCGACCTTCCCGGCGGGCACGCTCAGCGGCGCGCCCAAGGTCCGCGCGATGCAGATCATCGAAGCGCTCGAGCCATTGCGCCGCGGCGTCTACGGCGGCGCCATCGGCTACATCGGCTGGGACGGCAACATGGACGTCGCGATCGCGATCCGCACCGTGGTCGAGCAGGACGGTAAGCTGCAGATCCAAGCTGGCGCAGGCATCGTCGAGGCCAGCCGCCCCGAGGCCGAGTACGAAGAGTGCGTCAACAAGGCCCGCGCCGCGCTGCTCTCGATCGCCGCTGCGCGCGCTGCACGCAGCGCGTGATCCTCGGGCCCCGGCCTGGGCCGAAACGGCTTTGACATGCCCGCGCCGCTGCGCTAGAAGCATCGTCCCCCGAGGGGCGGTAGTTGAGCTGGTTACAACGCCGGCCTGTCACGCCGGAGGTCGCGGGTTCAAGTCCCGTCCGTCCCGCCAGGAACC
>JBIOJD010000603.1:0-1827 GCA_044450485.1 Polyangiales bacterium
AGCGAATCTGAGGCAAACCTGAGCGTGGCCTGAGACAACGACCCGGCTCGGGCAGCTAGATTGTCGGCACGGCATGCGGCGAGGTCTCGATGACCCGCGCGGCCGGAAAGCTCGTTCCTTTCCCGTCGCGGTCAGGGGGCGCACCCCCCAAACACCTTCTGGCCGCGGCGGGACTCTTTCAGTGGGTCACGGCTGCGAACTGCGGGTCGTCGATGCAGAGGTTGCCGTTGTGGCTCAGCCCTGCGCCTCCTGCGAGCGCGCCGGCCGGATACGCGAGCACGAAATTGTAACACATCTCGTCCATCGTTCCGTGGCCGAACGTGGCGGGCGCGTCGTAGTAGCAAGTCGTGGTCAGCGTGTCGCCCGCGTTCACCACTGCCGGCGTGTCGTAGAGGATCTGGCTGTTGAAATCGAACGGTTTGTCGATCAGCGTGGTCTGCGTCCCGTCGGCGCGGTTGATGATCGTGCTCATGCGCGTGCCCTTCTTGTGCATGTGCGGATCGCTGGTGAGGATCGTGATCGGGAACGGACCCTTCGGCACACAGTTGCCGACGACCTGATCTGGGCCCGTGGTGGCGAAGCCCTCTTGACCGAGCGGGTGAATCCCGGCCACGTGGGCGCGTGGGGTTCTGCTCACGCAGATCTGCACGCCGCTCGCATCGGTCATGCCGGCGCTCGGCGCGTTGTAGTGAATCTCCAGCTGGAGCCCCTGGCCGGGCATCAGCATCCCGACGTCGGGCGGCATCACGCGATCGGGCGTCCCGGGCGCCCAGCCGGCGAGGAAGGTGCCATCGGGGTGCGCGCCCGTGCACTCTGCGCTCACGCCGTCGCCTCCATCGGCGGTGGTTCCATAGATGATCCAGTGGTGGATCGCTTGCCGGTTGTCGATGATCGACATGAAGCGCACGCCGAGCGCGTCGCTCGGAAACGGTCGCGAGAAGTTGAAGCAGTTGTAGTAGTCGGGCGTGCTCGGCACGGAGTACGGCGTGCCCTTGGTCGCTCCGAAGGCCGTGAAGGTGAAGCACTGCTCGTCGCTGCTCGGTGCAGTCGTCGCGGTGGTGGTCCCTGACGGGCCGAGCGGCGCCGGCGTCGTGCCGCTCGCGGTCGCGCCCGTGCCTGCCGCTCCCGTGCTCGCCGGCTGCGTGGCGCAGGTCGTCTGCGATCCGGACGGCGCGCCTGCACCGATCCACGTGTCGAGCATGGAGAGCTCGGTGGCCATCAGCTGCGGTTGCGTGAGCGGAGGCATCGCGTTGGTCTGCGCGTGAATGCGTTGACCGACGAGCTCGTACACTTGGCGGCTCGCGTCGCTCTTCGCGGGCTTGTGGAAGTCGGCGAAGGTCACGAGCGGCATCGGCGCGCCGTAGAGCGGCGTGCTGGCGTGGCACAGCTGACAGTGCTGCTGCGCAACCGCCGAGACCTCACACGGAAGCGTCCCGCTGGGGTCGGACGCAGCCTGAGCGACCGGCTGCGGTGCTCCGGCCGTGGCGGCGCCGGAGCTGACTTGGCGCGCCTGGTCCGTTTGTGTGTTGCACCCGATGAACAGCAAGCACGCGGCCCCAAGGCCGACCTCGAACGCGCGCATGACTCCTCCAGACCCTAGCTACAGCAACCCGTGCCAAACTCACCCGGTGGCGAGTATGGCACAGCCCACGGCGCCAGGGGAGGCCCCAGCGCGCGGAAATCGGAGGCTCGCGGGCTCCTGCCGAGGCCTTGCGCCTGTCCTCTACCCGTGCTTCGATGTTCCAGAATACGAATCGTCGTTCCGCATCATGGAACAAGCAACCGCCATCGACAAGGCTCTCGACGTGCTGTTCCACGTGCACGCGC
>JBIOJD010000604.1:0-1825 GCA_044450485.1 Polyangiales bacterium
CGGCTGAACCGATGACGCTCGCGCGCACCTCGAAGAGCGCGGCTGCAGTGCTCTTGCTCGCAGCCGCGCTCCTCGGTTGTCGGACCCCGAGCCCCGAAGCGGGGATCTCGTCACAGCGACCGGTCGTCGCGAGACCCGAGCGGCCCGGGATTTGCCGCGACGTGCCTGCGGGTGCGTCGCTGCAAGCTTCGATCGATGCGGCGCCGCAATCCTCGAGCTTGTGTCTGGCGCCGGGGGTCTATCTGGGGCCGCTGCGAATCGCCCGCTCGCTCAGCCTGTTTGGCGGGCGCGACAGCGTCGTGCGCTCGAACGGAAGCGGCACCACCATCTCGGTCGACGCGCCCGGGACGCGGTTGCTCGGCTTCACCGTGGACGGCAGCGGGCACCGCTTCGACACCGACGACGCGGCGGTGCACGTGCAGGCCGACGACGTGGTCGTGGACGGGCTGCGAATCGTGCGCGCCACCTTCGGCGTGCTGGTCGAGCGCGCCAAGCGCGTTCACCTGCACGGCAACGAGATCGAGGGCGACACACGCAGTCCGGCCGGCCTGCGTGGCGACGCCATCCGGCTCTGGGAGACGCGTGACTCCCTGGTCGACGACAATCACGTGCGCGGCAGCCGCGATGTGGCGGTGTGGTACGCGCCGCACAACGTCTTTCGCCGCAACCTGTTCGAGCACGGGCGCTACGGCACACACTTCATGTACAGCCACGACAACCTGGTGCAGGACTGCGAGCTGCGCAGCAACGTCGTGGGCGTGTTCGTGATGTACAGTCGCAACGTTCGCATCGAGGGCTCGCGCTTCATCGACGCCTCGGGGGCGGCCGGCATGGGCGTCGGTCTCAAGGAGTCGGGCAACATCACGCTGCGCGACAACTGGTTCGTACACGACACGGCGGCCTTGTACGTGGACACGAGCCCGCTCAACCTCGGCGACCACGACGACGTCGTCGGTAATCGGTTTTTGCTCAGCGAGACGGCCGTGGTCTTTCACGGCAGGGCGAAGGGTAACGCATTTCGCGACAACAGCTTCGCGCAGAACCGAGCGCAGGTCGTGGTCGAAGGCGGTGGCGACGCGCTGGAGAGCCCGTGGTCGGGCAACGCGTTCGACGATTACCAGGGCTACGATCTCGACGGCGACGGCCGCGGCGATGTGCCGTACGCGGTGCGCAGCCTCTCGCTCGACCTGCAGGCGCGTTACCCGGAGCTCGCGTTCTTCGCGGACAGCAGCGCGCTCGCGATCGTCGAAGCGGTAGGCCGACTCGTCCCGCTGGCGACGCCGCACACGCTCGTGCTCGATCCGCGCCCGCGGCTGTTCGAGCCGTCCGTGCCGACGCGGAGACGCGATGAGGGTTGAGCTCCGCAACGTGTGGAAGCGGTTCGGAGCGCAGGTGGTCTTGCGCGACGTCAACCTCGAGCTCGCGCACGGCGAACGCGTGGCGCTGGTCGGTCCCAACGGGTCGGGCAAGTCCACGTTGCTGCGGGCGCTCATGGGCCTTCTGCGCTGCGAGGGCGAGGTCCTGCTCGACGGGCGCTCGCCCTACGCGCACAGGCGGGACACGGCGCAGCACCTGGCCTATGTGCCGCAAGCCGCGCCGCAGCTCGCCGCCGTGGTTCACGACGTGGTCGGCGCGATCTGCGACCTGCGCGGCATGCAAGAGGACCGTGTGATCGCCCTGGCCCGCGAGCTCGGGCTCGACGCGCAATCGGTGAAGGAGAAACCGTTTCGCGCGCTGTCCGGAGGCATGAAGCACAAGCTCCTCATCGCGCTCGCGTTTGCGAGCAAGGCTTCGCTGTACATCCTGGACGAGCCCACCGCGAGCC
>JBIOJD010000605.1:0-1807 GCA_044450485.1 Polyangiales bacterium
GCACCGAGCGTTCGCGGCGCACGGTCAAATGCTCGCGCCTCGCGGCTTTCTCGGCCGTGCAGGGCTCGGCAACGCCGGCCCGCAGGTGCAGCGCATCTTGGAGCAGCAGGGTGGGACGCTGCGCGAGCAGCACGGCGCGCTACGGGCGGCTCGTGCCAAGGTGAGCGACGCACTGCAGACCGATCCGCTCGACAAGGCACGCCTCGGGAGCGCGCTGGCAGAGCTCCAGGCGCAGACCTCGAAGATGCAGAGCACGATGCATGCGACGCTGGTCGAGGTCGCGGCCTCCCTCGATGCCTCACAGCGCAAGCGTTTGGCGAACGCGCCATGGTTCCTGCGCGGGCAAGGCCTTCGCTAGCGCCGCCAGGCGTCGCGCGCCACGGCGAGCCAGTGGCCGAGCAGGCCGCGTGCTGCGAACAGGATCATGAGCAGACCGATCGACGGCTCGGCGCCCCAGGCACTGCCCCGCGTCACCGAGATCGAGACCGGGATCAGCCCGACCAGCAACGCGGCCCAGGATAGCGCCAAGTCGTCGTTCCGGCCCTCCACCGAACGTCGTGCCAACGCCCGACCTGCGGAGAGGTCGATGCGCACGGGTGCCACGATCATGGGCATCCCGGCGTGTTGCAGGCGGCGCTGGACCATGAACGCGGTCTCGTTGTGCAGCAGTCGGTTCCATTGCGTGTCGTGCTCGAAGATCAATTGCCCACCGACGAATAGCGCCTTCGGAAAGCGTGTGAGCAGCGCGCGGGCGACCCGTTCGGCCTCGACTGCGACCTCGGTGCCCAGCGCAAAGGCGCTCGATGCTCGCAAGCCCAGGCTGTGCGCGTAGCGCTCGTAACGCACCAGGTCCTCACGGGTTCGTGCTTCGAGGGCGTGCAGCTGGTCCGGCCCCTTGAACGACTCCGAGTCGGCGACCGCCACGCTCACGAACACCGCGCCTTCGAAGTGATGCGGGAACATGCGCAGGAGCGTCAGCAGCGCGTGTCGGCCGAGCCCGCTGTAGCCGCCCACGAACAGGATCGCCACCGGTTTGCTCGGGTCCGGATCGCGCTCACCGTGGTGCTCGGTGAGGCCAGCGATGTCCTCTTTCACGAAGCTGACGGAGTGCCGCTCGTCGCCGACTTGCAGACTCACCTCCTTGGGCGACGGCAGATCGTGGTCGAGCTTGCGCAACGCGCGCACCACGGCGTGATAGTGGCGCTTGATCACGAAGCACAAGATCACGAGCCCCGAGGTCACGAGCATCGTGACCCAGCCACCTTCCAGGAACTTCTCGAAGATCGTCATGCACAGGATGGTGGTGCAAAGCAGCAATCCGAGCACGTGCGCGGGCAGGTGCCGGACCCAGTCGGGGCGCTGCTTTCGTTGCTCGATCCAGAAACGCACCATCGCGAGATTCGAGAGCGAGAAGGTCAAGAACACGTTGATCGAGTACATCACGACCAGCTTCGTCACATCGCCGTGGGTGTAGAACAGCAGCGCGGTCGAGGCGGCCGCGATCAACAGCACGCCGTTGCGCATCGAGAGTCGGTCGGACAGCGCGGAGAAGCGGTGAGGCAGCCACGAGTCCACCGCCATGTTCGCCATCACGCGAGGCCCGTCGAGAAAGCCGGCCTGCGCGGCCACGATCAGCAACGCGCCCTCGCTCACCAAGGAAAGCACCACGAACCCGCGGCCAAAACCGATCCCGTTCCAGCTCCAGCCCGAAGCGATCCGCTCGAGCAGCACGGCGTTCATGGTCTTGCCGGCCTCGGGGCGGGCATCGACCAACAGGTACGCGAGCATGATGCCGGCTGCGGTCAGC
>JBIOJD010000606.1:0-1791 GCA_044450485.1 Polyangiales bacterium
AGGGCCGTGACGTAGGCCCGGTCGGCACGTCGTGCCAGGCCGTGCGCTCGCGAGCCAGTGGGTCGCTCGCGAGCGTCCAGTTGCGGTCGATCTCCATCGTGGCCCGCTCCTCCAACCCGTACGGCTTCCAGCTCGGGGTCGCGTCACAGCCAGGTCGCCCGGTGCGCGCAAACGCGACCCAGCTTGCGAGCATGCGGTCGCAGAGCACCCCTGCCTCCTCGTCGGCAGCCACGTGCGGAACCGTGGCCACGGTGTCGAACACGAACGGGATCTCGAGCCCGTGATACGCGCCGTACTTGGCGAGCCGCGGCGTGACCCAGCGAAAGAGGTACATGAACACGGGAGCGGTTCCACCCGCGGCCTTGTGCTCTGCCAAGCGAATCGATCGGATGCGGAACTGCTCCGACTCGATCTCGAGCAGCAGATCGAAGTTGGAGAGATCGGGATGGAGCTCGCGGTAGCGCGCGATCAGATCGGCCGCGCCCCGATCACAGCCGGGGCTCACCCGTTCCAGCAGGTCGCTCGCCGTCAGCGCAGGGGGCGACTTGCGCAGATGCGGGTTGATCATGACCATGAAGCGCGCTTCGTTCAGGTTCGTGCCGATGAGCAACGGCACGTCCGCAGAAGCCCCGCCCGCGAGCGCCTGCTCCGGCCAGTCGAACAGCACGCGCTCGTCGATAGTAGGCGCAAACGACATCCCGCCTGGCGAGGGCCCTCCCCCAGCGCCGAGCGCGATTTGTGCTTTCAGCAAGCGGTCGAACGGAAGCTCGTGCAATCCCGCCGGACCGTCGCTCCCTTTCAACCCGAGCTGCGCGAGCACCTGGTCGGTCGTCGCCCTGGCGGTCGAACGGTGCGGGAACTGGAACGGTGGCCCGCTCTGGATGATCGCACGCTGAAACAGACCGCGCGCCTTGGGCGCTGCGAGCAGTGCGGAGACCTTGCCGCCGCCACCCGACTCGCCAAAGATTGTGACGCAACCGCTGTCGCCTCCGAAACGCTCGATGTTGCTCTTGATCCACTCGAGCGCTGCGATCAGGTCCAAGATGCCCGCGTTGCTCGAGCCCGCATAGGAGCCACCGAAATGGTCCTCGAGGTGTGAGAACCCCAGCAGCCCGAGTCGATGGTTCAGCGTCACGACGACCACGTCGCCGCGCCGCGCGAGGTTCGCTCCCGCGTACAGCGGGCTCGAGCCACTGCCGATCGAGAAGCCGCCGCCGTGCAGCCAGACCATCACGGGCCTTCGCCCAGTGGTGCTGGGCGTCCAGACGTTGAGCACGAGACAGTCCTCGCCCATCGGCAGTCCGAGCTCCGAGAGCGGGTCTGGAGGCCGCTGCGGATCCACCGGCGGGCGGAGCTGCACCGCGGTGGCGCCGTAGCGCGTGCACTCGCGCACGCCGGGCCACGTGCGCGCAGGCTGCGGTGGCCGAAAGCGGTTCGCGCCGCCGGTGTCGTCGCCGTACGGGATGCCTCGGAACACCGATACCCCATGCTCGCGCGAGCCACGCACCCGCCCGGCTGTGGTCTCGACCACGTCGTCGCTCGCTGCCATCAGAACTTCACTCCCTCACGCAGCAGCGCGCGCTCCGCGTCGGCTGGCGCAATCCACCGATCGCTCACGAGCCGCGCGAGAGCAGCGCCGAACAGCAGTTGGTAGCGTTCGGGCGTGCCATAGAGCTCGCGCAGCTTCTCGGGCGAAAAGCTCGTCATGCAGCCCATCAGATCGGCGACGTCCGCCGGCTCGAGGCGGACCCTGGCAGCGGGATCACGCGTGCCGCCGCCGTTCGATCGCGG
>JBIOJD010000607.1:0-1791 GCA_044450485.1 Polyangiales bacterium
CCACGCGCCGAAGAACCTCGCCGAGCTGTACGCGCTCTCCGGTCGTCACGACGCGCGCACCATGCTGGTCTACGAAGACGAGCGCTACGAGTTCGCGGAGGTGAAGAAGCGCAGCCGGAACCTCGCGCATCGGCTCGTCCACGACTTCGGCATCCGCAAGGGCGACCGCGTGGCGCTCGCGATGCGGAACTACCCCGAGTGGTGCTTCGCGTACGTGGCAGTCACGTCGATAGGCGGCGTGATCGTGCCGCTGAACGCTTGGTGGACGGGAGCCGAGCTGCGCTACGGCCTCGAGGACAGCGGCAGCAAGCTCTTGATCGCCGACCAGGAGCGCTTCGAGCGTGTGCAGGCTGAGCTTCCTGGGCTCGGCTTGCGCGTGCTGGTCGCGCGGGCGCGGGGGCCCGTCGCTGCGCCCGGGCAGGACATCGCACCGCTGCTGCAAGGCGATTTCCCGCTGCCCGCGGTGGACATCGCGCCGGACGACGACGCCACCATCATGTACACCTCGGGCTCCACCGGACACCCCAAGGGCGTGGTCTCGACCCATCGCTCGATCGTGAGCTCGGTGTTCACCTGGGAGTTCGTGATGTTCGGGCGCGTGATGAGCGAGCTGCCGCAGCCGCTGGTCGAAAAGGTCATCCGCTGGCTCGAGCTGGGTCCCTCGGCTCTTTCCAGCTCGCCGCTCAACCTGCCGCAGAGCTCGATGCTGGTCACCGTACCGCTCTTCCACGTCACCGGCTGCAACGTGCAGTTCCTGCCCGCGTTCCGCAACGGGCGCAAAATCGTCATGATGCACCGCTGGAACCCGGAGCGCGCGCTCGAGCTGATCGAGCGCGAGCAGATCACGGACTTCAACGGCGTTCCAACCATGAGCTGGGAGCTGATCAACTCGCCGGACTTCAAGAAGCGCGACACGAGCACGCTGCGCTCGCTCAGCGCCGGCGGAGCCGCGCGGCCGCCCGAGCACGTGAAGAAGATCAAAGAGAAGGCGAGCAACGCTCAGGCCAGCACCGGCTACGGCATGACGGAGACCAACAGCCTGGGCGCGGCCATCGGCGGCGACGATTACCTGCTCAGGCCCGCCAGCGTGGGCAAGGCGCTTCCGCCACTCTGCGAGCTCAAGATCATCGACGAGCAGGGGCACGGCTTGCCGGCCAATCAGGAAGGCGAGATCTGCATCAAGAGCGTGACCAACATGCGCTGCTACTGGAACCAGCCCGAGGAGACGCTGAAGACGATGCGCCAAGGCTGGGTCCACACCGGCGACCTCGGCAAGCTCGACGACGAGGGCTTCCTGTTCATCACCGGTCGCGCCAAGGACATCGTCATCCGCGGCGGCGAGAACATCAGCTGCCCGGAAGTCGAGCACGCGTTGTACGAGCACCCCGCCGTGTTCGAAGCGGCCGTGTACGGCGTCCCGGACGAGCGTCTCGGAGAGGCGCTGGCCGCGACCATCATGCTGCGCGGAGACGCGCCGATCACCGCCGAGGACTTGCAGGCGCATGTGGCCTCGCGCCTGGCGCAGTTCAAGGTGCCGACGCACGTGTTCGTGCAACGCGATCAACTTCCACGCATCGCGTCCGGCAAGATCGACAAGCGCACGCTCAAGCGCGAGGCGGAACAGCGGCTCGCAGGGCGCTGAGCGCGAGGGTCCGCGGCCCCTGCCCGCTCGACAGCGCGTGGCTCGGGCACTACACACTCAGCTCCCGTGGAGCTGTTCTCACATCGACCGTACTGGGCGCAGCGCTTCGGCGTGGCCGAGCTCCTGCCCACGACCCGCGCCGAAATGGA
>JBIOJD010000608.1:0-1767 GCA_044450485.1 Polyangiales bacterium
CGCCACGCAGAACCCCGAGGAGTTCTACGGAACGTATCCGTTGCCGGAGTCACAGCTCGACCGGTTCCTGATGCGCGTGCGCATCGGCTACCCGGCACAGGACGTCGAGCGCCAGGTGCTGGCGCGGCGTCGCGGCGTGGATCCTGTGGACCAGCTCGAGCCGGTGGTCGACAGGCGCGAGCTGCTCGCGGCCCAGGACGCGGTCGAGCACGTGCGCACGAGCGAAGAGCTGGTCGACTACCTCCATTCGCTCGTGCTCGCGACCCGCTCGACGCCGCTCTTGTCGATCGGGGCTTCCACACGGGCTGCGCTCGCGCTCGAGGCCGCGGTGCGCGCGTACGCGCTGGTGCTCGGGCGGAGCTACGCGATACCGGACGACGTGAAGGCGGTGGCCGTGGCCGTGCTGGCGCACCGCGTGCGCCCGTCGGGGCTGCGCGATGGGAGCAACGCCCACGGCGACGCCGAACGCGTGATCCGCGAGCTGCTCGGTTCGCTGCCCGTGCCGGTGTGAGCCCATGGCGGGCGTGATCGCGCAAGCGCCTGCGGCTGCGAGCCCTGTGCGGGTTAGCGCAAAACCTTGGCGGCGGTACTTTCGCACCACGCGCGAAGGGAAGGCATTCATCTTCGTCACGGGCGGCGTCGGCCTGGCCGCGATCAACACCGGCAACAACCTGCTGTTCCTGATCTTCGGCTTCATGCTGAGCTTGATCGTGCTCAGCGGCATCTTGAGCGAGATCGCGCTGCGCGGCGTGAAGGTGAGTCGGCGCTTGCCGCAGCGCGCCTTTGCCGACAGCACGTTCTTGGTCGAGATCGCGCTCGCCAACAAGAAGGAGCGCGTGCCCTCGTACTCGCTCGAGGTCGAAGACGTGGTCCAGGACCACACGAGCGAGCGAAGGTGTTACTTCCTCAAGGTTGCCGCGAAAGCGGAGCAAGTGGCCGGCTACCGGCGCACGGTCAAGCGCCGCGGCTACCTCCGGTTGCAAGGGTTTCGCGTGGCCACGCGCTATCCTTTCGGCATCATCGAGAAGTGGCGGCTGCTCGAGGCCGCAGATCAGCTCCTGGTCTATCCGGCGTTGCCGCGCGACGAGCACCTCGATGCGTTGCTCCAGGGCCTCGGCGCGGACGCGGTCACCCCGCGCGTGGGCACGGGGACCGAGATCGCGGGCTTGAGGAACTATCAGCCGGGTGACCCGGCGCGCTCGATTCATTGGAAGCGCACCGCTGCGCTGGGTGAGGTGTTGGTGTTGGAGAAACACCGCGATGCGAGCACCCACGTGGCGATCGCGCTCGACAACGCGCGCCCCGTGGGCGCTGACGCACGCTGGGACCGGGCCTTCGAGCACGCCATCTCCCGTGCCGCCGGCATCGTCGTGGCGAGCGCTGGGCGTGACCTGAGCGTCGAGGTCATCTGCCGCGGCCAGCGCTCACCCATGCTCCCCGCGGGCAGCCCGCCCGATCTCGTGCTGCGGTTTCTTGCCCTGCTAGAGAGCGTTCCCGCGGCCTCTGCGCCGCCATTGGCGGCCGTGGGCCGCAATGCCCACGTGATCGAGATCCCTGTCGCGCTGCACGCGGGCAACGCATGAGCTTTTCGCTGCTCCACAAGCTCGTCGCGTACCTGCTCTCGGGGCTCGGCCTGGTCGCGCTCTCGCTCGGCAGCGAGCTTTCGGACTTCACGCTGGTGCTGATCTTCGTCGGCTATGTCGCGAGCTGGTTCGCCGAGGAGAAAGTGCTGAGCCGACCGAGCTACGCGCCGGCGTGGACTGTAGC
>JBIOJD010000609.1:0-1761 GCA_044450485.1 Polyangiales bacterium
CCACCTTCGAGGTTTCCGCCGCCGCTCTCGCTCAGCGACACGATCGGCAAACGCTGGCGTCGGGCGATCTCCTGCAGGCGCAGCATCTTCTGCGTGGTGACCCGACTGATCGTCCCGCCCTTGACAGCGTAGTTCCACACGATGACGAGACAACGCCGGCCGGACACGAAGCCGAGCCCCGCGATCAGGTTGCCGCCGGCCAAGCTTCCATCCGCGTCGCCGTACATGCGGAAACCCGCCAGCGGAGAGAGCTCCAAGAATGGCGCACCCGCGTCGAGCAGCCGCCCGAGCCGCTCGCGCGGCAAGAGCTTCCCCGCCTTGCGCGCGCGCTCCTCGTAGCGGAGCTCGGTCTCGGCCGCCTTCGCTTGTGCAGCCCGCACGCGCCCCATCCGCTCGCGCATGAACGCACGGCGCTGCTCGCTGACCTCACCCGGAAGCGGCTCGCCAACGATTGTGCTCATCGTTGCCTCACGGGCGCCATCAGCAACAGCAGGTGATCGAACAGGGCATCGCGCGAGATCGGCCCAAGCGGCCTGTACCAATACCGCGTGCCCGAGGTAGCTTCCGACCAAGCGCTTGCTCGGTCAAGGGGCTGGCCAAAGTGCCACACTGGACACAGGAGAGTCGACGCGTGAGCTCGCCCAAGAAACAAGTGCGTATCGGCTGTGCGGCGGGGTTTTGGGGCGACACAGAGACCGCGGCGCCGCAATTGCTCGAGGGCGGGGCGCTCGACTATCTAGTGCTCGACTACTTGGCCGAGATCACGATGTCGATCATGGCGGGCGCTCGGCTCCGCGGAGAAGGCGGCGGCTTTGCCACCGACTTCGTGACCCGCGTGATGCGCAGCTCGCTCGCCCGTGCGCTCGAGCAGCGTGTCCGCATCGTGACCAACGCCGGCGGCGTGAGCCCCCTCGCCTGCCGCGAAGCGTTGCGCGCGCTCGGCCGCGAGCTCGGCGTGACGCCCAAGATCGCCGTGGTCCTCGGCGACGATCTGTTGCCGCAGCGCGAGCGGCTCGCCGCCGAAGGCGTGCGCGAGATGTACAGCGGCGAGCCGTTGCCTGCCACGCTGCTCAGCGCGAACGCTTACCTCGGGGCCAAGCCGATCGCCGATGCGCTCGCAACCGGCGCTGACATCGTGATCACCGGACGCACCGTCGACAGCGCGCTCGTGCTCGGCCCGCTGGTGCACGAATTCGGCTGGCGTTGGGACGACTTCGATCGGCTCGCGGCCGGCAGCCTCGCCGGCCACATCATCGAGTGCGGCGCTCAGTGCACGGGCGGCTTGTTCACCGACTGGGAATCCGTGCCTGGCTACGACGACATGGGATTTCCGATCGTGGAGTGCGCGCAGGACGGCAGCTTCGTGGTGACCAAGCCAGAGCGGACGGGGGGGCTAGTCACACCCGCGGTCGTGCACGAACAGCTCGTCTACGAGATCGGCGACCCGACAGCGTACGTGCTGCCGGACGTGGTCTGCGATTTCAGTCACGTGCACGCGGAACAGGTTGGCAAAGACCGCGTGCGCGTCACCGGCGCGAGCGGCCAGCCACCGACCCCGAGCTACAAGGTTTCGGCGACGTACCCCGACGGGTACAAGGTATCGGCGGGGATCTTCCTCGCCGGCGAGGACGCCGCACGCAAGGGTGAGCGCGTGGCTCGCGCGCTCGTGGACAAGACCGAGCGCCTGCTCGTCGCACGCGGGCTCGGACCGCTGCGCGCCACCCAGATCGACGTGCTCGGCGCCGAATCGACCTACGGGCC
>JBIOJD010000610.1:0-1759 GCA_044450485.1 Polyangiales bacterium
ACGCACCCGCCCTCCGTGCTCGCCAGCCGATCCGCCTCCCAAGACCGCGCGGCGCTGCAGTACGGCCTGGCACACGCGCTGTTTCTGGCCCGAGATGAGCACGTCATCGCGGGCTTTCTCCCGCCCGAAGACGCCATGTCGCTGATCGAAGCTGCCTCACAAGCCTTTGCGCCGGGCGCGACCCGCGAGCTCGCGAGCAGCGCGTCCAAAGAGCTCGCCTCCGTGCTCTGGCAAAGCGTGCCGACGCGCGACCAGCGCGCGCTGACGCAGCTGCTCTACGATCACCGAGCGTCGCTCGAGTACGCGAAGCTCCGCAGCAGGACGCGCGCGCTTGCGGCACGGGCCGCGCTGCTGGCCTCGGGGGGCTTGCGTGCGGCGCTGGCCGCGTTGCCCACGACCGAGCCAGAGCTGGCTGGCATCGACCTGCGCAACGAGGCGGACTTCGATCTCGCCTGCGAGCGCTCGCCGGCCGTGGCGGAGACCATACGTTGCGCGCTATCGCGGCCCTACCTCGACGCCCTGGCTCACACCCTGCGCACCGAAGCCCGTTTGTCCCGCATCTGAGCTCAGCAGCTGTCGTCGATGCAGATGCGGTCGTCGTTGCCCGAATTGTCGTCGCAGCGATCGCCCACGATGTCCATGCGGGTCGTGCCCATCATCGTGCCCAAGCCGAGGTCCGCGTTCGCGCACTTCACGTTGCAACCGTCGCAGATCTCGATCGGATAGACGAAGGGCTTGAATGTCACGTCCGTGTTGCCAGTCGTGGTGCCGAAGATCTGGATCTCGGCCAGGATCTCGGCGCCGACGAACATGCTGAGAAACGGCGCATAGGCCTTGGGAATCGCCTGGATCGCGGCGATGCCGCTGGACGGCGTCGTTCCGATCGCAGGATACAGCGAGTTCCCAGTGGTCACGAGAAACGGATTGGGTAGCGGCATCTTGCCCTGATTGAAGAGCAAGGTCTGCTTCTGAATCGTCATCAGACGAACCTGAGCGCTGGTGATCTGCAACACGTTCGGTTCCGCTCGGCCCAGCATGATGTCGGCGTTCGGCCGCAGGAAGCTGTTCACGAGCAAATGGACCTCGTAGGGATGCGCACACGCATCCCCGTTTCCATTGCCACCGGGCCGAATGTCGAAGCGTCCGGTCGGGTAGAATTTGTCGATGGCGGTCGGAGACCACACACAGTTGTTGTCCGGCACCAAGTTGAAGGTGACGAACGCGGTCGGCCCGCCCTCGGGCGCACATGCGCCGAGCTCACACAACAGAAGCATCGATACGACCAACGGTACGCGGCGCATGGCCACCTCCCAAGGAACGGATGTGCCGTAAGGAGGATCCTAGCTGACGCCACCGATCGGCCCAAATTTGGCGCCAAGGTCTCCCTGCCCAAAGGTGGGCAAAGCCCTCCCCGAACGCCCTCCGTGGGGGCTGAACCAGCCGGTAGGCGCTTCCCGCAGGCTCGCGCGCGGACATGGCTCAGGCACGAAGCAATCCGCTCAGCTCGTCCAAGGACAGCGGCCGGAGCTCGAGCTTGCCGGGCTCGGACGGCACGACGAAGGTCACCCGTCCTGCGCGCCGCTTCTTGTCCGAGGCGATGAATGCCAGCGTCTCGGCCCCGAGGTACGGCCCCACGGCGGTCGGAAGCCCGCAGGCGTCGAGAAGACGCGTCATCCGCTCGAGCTGCTCCCGCGCGGCGCATCCGAGCCCCACCGCCACTCGAAACGCCGCCACCATGCCCAGCGCGACCGCCTCGCCG
>JBIOJD010000611.1:0-1757 GCA_044450485.1 Polyangiales bacterium
ATCGCAACCGCCCGCGTCCAGCCCGCTGAGGCACCGCGGATCTTGACCGGAAAGCACGCGACCGTGAACCCGTGCGAAGGAACGTTCTCGAGGTTGTGCAGCTTCTCGAGGTGGCAGTAGCCGATGTGGCGGCCGGCCTTGTGGCCTTCCCAGATCAGCGACGCGTCGTGCGTCTGCGCGTAGCGCACGGCGGTGTGCTGGAAGGGCGCGTCCCAGCTCCACGCGTCTGTGCCGGTCAGGCGCACGCCGCGCTCGAGCAGGTACATCGTGGCCTCGTAGCCCATGCCGCAGCCCGCGTCCACGTAGTCGTCGTGGCCGTAGCGCGAGCCGGCGCGCGTGTTGACCATCACGATCTCGAGCGGCGCGAGCTCGTGACCGATGCGCTGTAGCTCGCGCTCGACGTCGTCGGCCGTGGCCACGTAGCCGTCGGCAAAGTGCCGGAAATCGAGCTTCACGCCGCGCTGGAAGCACCATTCGAGCGGAACCTCGTCGATCGTGATCGCGCGCTCGCCGTGGTTCATGGTCGGATGGAAGTGGTACGGCGCGTCGAGGTGCGTGCCGTTGTGGGTGATGAGCTGAACCGCTTCGACGGCCCAGCCCTGGCCATCGGGCAGATCTTCTTGCTTCAAGCCGGGAAAGAACGGCGCGATCTGCGGAAACGTGTCTTCGTGCTTCATGTACGTGATGCGCGGCCCGAACGGCGGCGGATCGGAGATCACGTCGTTCTCGAGGTACATCGACAGATCGACGAATCGACGGGGCATGCGCCATCACCTCGCGTGGGAGCTTTGCGCCAAACCCGTTGCGGACACAAGTCGCGCATTGCGCCGGGCGAGCTACACGTGATCGCGCGCGGCCAGCAGCTCGGCGGGCGGCTCCGCGTCGATCGCGAGCAGCGCGCCCGTGCGCGGATGCGTGAAGCGCAGACTGCTGGCGTGCAGGAGGTGGCGTTGCAGACCTTGGATCGCCGGCCCGCCGTAGAGCGCGTCGCCCGCGATCGGGTGGCCCAGCATGGCCAGGTGCGCGCGGATCTGGTGACGGTGCGCGCGCCACACGCGCACGGTGACGAGCGAGAACGCGCCGTGCACCTCGACCTCGAGCAGCTCGGTGCGAATCGGCTGGGCAGTTCCGAACGCGTGCTCGCGCACGGTCACGCGCCGGCCGCGGGCCGAAAGCCACGCCTCGTGCTCTGCCGGTGCCTGCACCTGGCCGGCACACACGGCCAGGTAGCGTTTGTCGATTGCGCCCCGCTCGAGCAGCGCGCGCAGCGCGGCGAACGTCTGCGCATCACGCGCGGCGAGCACGAGCCCCGAGGTGTCGCGATCCAGGCGGTGCACGATGACGGGCTCGCGCGGCGAGTAACCGACCCCCGCCATCTCCGGGTAGCGCGCGAGCAAGCCCGACGCGAGCGTGCCGCGCTCGCCAGGTCGCAGCGGATGGGTGGCGATTCCCGAGGGCTTGTCCACAGCGACCAGCCACTCGTCCTCCCAACACACGCGCAAGGGAACGCCAGCGTCGGCCACCACCGTCTGCTCGGCCTCTGCGTCGATGACCACGCGGTCGCCATCGCGCAACCGCGCGCCGGCCGAGGCTCGTCGGCCGTTCACACGCACTAGACCCGCCTCGATCAAGCGGCGCGCGGCAGCCCGGCCGAGGCTCGGCAGCGCCGCGCACACAAAGCGGTCGAGCCTCTGGCCTTCGGCCGCGACAGAGGCCAGGATCTCTCGGGCAGTCATCAGGGTTGTCGGCGACCCTCC
>JBIOJD010000612.1:0-1756 GCA_044450485.1 Polyangiales bacterium
CGCACAGCAGGCCCGGCACGAGCCAGCTCCGTCCGTCCACCGCCGCGATCGTCATGCGCTTGGTCAGCTCGACCACCGTGATCACGGACACGAGCGAGCTGTCTTTGAGCAACGCGATGAAGTCGTTGGCCACGCCCGGCAACGAGAAGCGCACCGCCTGCGGCAGGATCACCCGGCGCAGCGCGAGCGCTCCCGACATGCCGAGCGCGTGCGCGGCCTCGATCTCGCCGCGCGGTACGGCCTGGATCCCCGCGCGGTAGATCTCGGCCTCGTACGCGGCGTAGTTGAGCCCGAGCCCGAGGATGGCTGCGGTGAAAGCGCCGAGCGCCGTGACGCTCGAGAGACCGTAGTAGAGCACGTAGAGCTGCAGCAGCACCGGCGTGCCGCGAAACACCTCGACGTAAACGGTCGCCGCACGCCCGAGCGCACGACGCGCTGGAAGCGGCGAGGGCAGGCGAGCGAGCGCGAGCAGCATGCCGAGCCCGATCGCGAGCGCCATGGCTGCGGTCGAGATCACGATCGTGACGCCAGCGCCTTTCACAAACAGCGCGAGCTGATGCGCCGAGAGCTCGAACCCAGCTTCCGAGGGCGGTGCGTTCAGGGAGTCGATGCCGCCGGACCGCACGGCTGCAGTCAGCCGCGAGTCGTCGAGCTTCCAGCGCGACAAGATCGCGTGCAGCTCGCCGCTCGCGATCACGCGCCCCAGCGCGGTGTCCAGCGCAGCGCGCAAGTCAGGCTCGTCCTGGCGCACGCCGATCGCGTACTCGCCGAGCGTCTCGTCACTCACCACGCGCAGGTCCGGGTTCATCCCGTAGCGTGCGACGATGACGTCGTCGAGCAGGACCGCGTCGGTTCGCTTTTGCAACAAGTCGATGAACGGCTCCGCGACGCCTTCGTAGGGCACCCGAATCGCGCCCGCCGGTCCCAACATGTCCCAGGCCAGCGAGCTGGCGAGCGTGCCGACGCGCAGCCCGCGTACCGACGCCATGTTGGTGACCCGCCCATCGCCGAGGCGCGCCACGAGTTGCTCCGCGAATACGTAGTAGGGGCGGGTGAAGGCGATGCGCCGCTTGCGCGCGGGCGTGACCTCGAGCCCGTTCAAGATGACGTCGAAGGTGCCGCGCTCGAGCGACGGGACGAGCGTGCTCCAGTCGTTCTGCACCAGCTGCGGGCGCACGCCGAGCTCGCGGCCGAGCGCCTGCGCGATCTCGACCTCGAAGCCCGTGATCGCGCCCGGGTGCTTGGGATCCTCGAACAGGTACGGCTCGCCGCCTTGGAGATCCGCGCCCCAGCGCAGCACGCCGCTCTGCTTCACGCGCGCGAGCCCGGAGGCCACAGGCGTGCGAGCGCAGCCGTGGACGAGGAGCGCGAGGCACAGGCTCGCGAGCGTGCATCGAACGGGGGCCACCTGCGCGGCAGCCTAGCGCAAACTCGGGAAACGCGGCACGCCCGGTCTCAGCTTTGCGCGCGCGTGCGCATCACGCTGTGCTTGGCGCCGTAGCCGAAGTAGACGCCAAAGCCGATGACGAGCCAGATCACGAGCCGCCACCAGTTTTCGGCAGGTAACGAAAACATCAGCAAGGCGCAGGTCAGAATGCCCATGATGGGCACCACGGGGACGAACGGACACCGGAACGGACGCTCGAGCCCGGGCTGGGTCTTGCGCAGGATCAGCACGGCCGCGCACACGATCACGAAGGCGAGCAGCGTACCGATGTTGACGAGCTCCGCGAGGATGCGCAGGGGCAGGAACCCG
>JBIOJD010000613.1:0-1718 GCA_044450485.1 Polyangiales bacterium
ATGTGCATGGGTGACAGCACGAATACGAGCTGCATCCTGTCCAGTTGCTCGGCATCCGTGGGCAGCGCGACACCGGCCATGGGCATCGGGCCCACCCTCACAGGTGCCTGCATGACCCAGTGTGCGGCAAGCCACTGAGGCATTCGGCGCCGCGACTGCCACCGACATAGACCAGCACCGCGGAATTTGCTTCGCACCTCGGCGCTTGCCACAGTCCTAGCGTGCGAGTTCGTCCGGCTCGGCATGCGGCACGGCTGCGCCCGTCGACGACTGCCTTCCTGCTGTGCGCGAGCTTGCTCGCAGGCTGCGCCGGCGCACGCGCGCAGCAGCCGGGCCCAGCGCTGCCGCAAACCCCGGACGCGGGTGCACTGCTCGCGCGCGAGGCAGCCCTCGGTGAGCCGACTCCGATCGAGAGCGCCAATGGCAACCCGCTCGACGCCTTCCACGCCGCGCTGCACCGCGCCGAAGCTGGCGAGAGCCAAGCTCGCATCGTGTTCTACGGTGCGTCACACGTGGCGAGCGATCTCTTCACGGGCTCGTTGCGGCAGCGCCTGCAACGGCGCTTCGGCGAGGCCGGACCGGGCTTCGTGATCGCGGGCCAGCCCTGGCGCTACTACCGCAACGCGGGCGTCCACTTCGAGCAGACGCGCGGATGGCGCACGCTGCGAATCAAAGAGCAGGCGCCCAAGCCCGAGCGCTACGGGCTCGCGGGCGCGGCGCTGGACGCGCGGCGCAACAAGCCCGCAGTGTCGATCTTCACCACGCGCAAGAACGGCGGTCTGACCGCGCACGTGTCGAGCGTCGAGCTCTACTACTGGAAGCAGCCGAACGGTGGGCACGCGCAGCTCACGATCGACGGCAAGCAGCGTCGTCGCATCGCCACCGCCAGCAAGCACGCCGAGCCAGGGTACACGCGCGTCGAAACGGGCGATGGAGAGCATCGCATCGAGCTCACGACCGAGGGCGACGGTCCTGTGCGGGTGTTCGGTGCGTCGCTCGAGCGCGGGCACAGCGGCGTTCTGCTCGACACCTTGGGGATACCGGGCACACGCGCACGCGACCACCTGTACTGGGACGATGCGCTCTACCGCGAGCACCTCGCGCGACGCCACCCAGACCTGGTGGTGCTGGCCTACGGCACCAACGAGTCGGGAGACGACGAACCAATCGAGCAATACGAGTCCGACTTGCGCAAAGTGGTGCAGCGCGTGCGTGAGATCGCGCCGCAGAGCTCGTGCTTGCTGATCGGGCCCTCGGATCGACCGATCCGCGAGGACGACGGCACGTTCAGCCCACGACCGCGCACCGATGCGGTCATCGACACGCAGCGCCGCGTGGCGCTCACGCAAGGCTGCGGGTTCTTCGATTTGCGCCGTTTCATGGGCGGCCCGATGTCGATGCTGCGATGGGTCGCCGCGACGCCGCCGATGGGGAACGGCGACTACGTGCACTTCACTGCGGCGGGCTACGAGCGGCTCGGCAACGTCTTGTACGACGCGCTGCTCGAGGGCTTCAGGCCTGCGCCCGCGGCTCAGGTCCCGCCGCGCGCCGTGAGGTAATCGGCAAAGGCTTTGAGCAGCGCCTTGTAGTACATGGTCCCGATCAGCGCGTAACCCGCGTCGGTCGCGTGGTGCAGGTCCGAGGTCGCGAGCCGCGGACGGTTGCGCAGCCAAGCCGCCATCGAGCCAGGCCCGCCCATCGCCGCGAACGTGTCGAAG
>JBIOJD010000614.1:0-1690 GCA_044450485.1 Polyangiales bacterium
GGATGGCTTTGCAATGCGCGGCCGCGTCGTCGTGACGGCGCGCTGCGAGCGCGTCGTGGACCTCTTTGCGAAGGGCGGTGAGCTGGACGTGATTGCGCGAGCGTGCGTCATCGTCACGGCGCGCCGGCGGACGGGCGGTCGCCGAACGGCTGGTGTCGCCCTCCTGCGCAGGCAGCTCGCTCGGCGTTCGCGGGTCGCGGGCCTGGCGCGCGTACGCGGTCTGCAGCAGCTCGTGTGCCTTCTCGTTGCCGTGCGCAGCCGCGGGCTGCAGGCAGTACACGGCGTCCTCGATTTGATCGGACGAGAGATAGGCCTGCGCCAACATCAGCCTTCGCTGATCGGCCTCGGGCCCATCGCCTGCCGCGGCTACGAAGTTGACCCAGTAGCGCGCCAGGATCTCGCCCTGACCTCGTGCGGGTGCCAGCCGTTCGAGCAGCGCGAGCGCGCCGTCGTGGTCCGGCATTGCGTCGAGCGCGGACTGCAAGAACGGCAGCGCCTCGCCCTCGTCGACGCCCTGCGCGATTTGGTAGAAGAGCTCGGCGACGCGGCGCAGATCGGTGCGCGCCGCCTCCGCGTCAGCCGCGTGCGCGCGTTTGAGCAGATAGCTCGCGAGCTGGTGCATCACCGCGATGTCGCCTGGTGTCTCCGAGAGCGCGTGACGCAGGACTTGGATGCCCCCGGCGAGGTCGTCCAGGCGTTCGGCTCGAAGCTGCGCCAGCTCGGCGAGCAACGCGCTCCTGCGGGTGGGATCCTGCTCGGTCGCGAGCAGTCGCTCGCGCTCCGCCACCATCGCTTGCGCATCACCATCGGTCGAAACCGGTCGAGCAGGCTTGCCGAGCAGCTCCGCGGCGCGCTGCTCGAATGGCGCAGCGACGTCGGGGCGCTCGAACAGCGTGGTCCAGAGCTGCGCGAGCCTCTGGTAGACCGAAGCGACGTACTCGGGCTGCGCGCCGGCCGCGTCGAGCGCGCGCGCATACGAATCGAGAAACTCCGCGAGCGCTCGAGGGTCGCCTGCTTGCTCGAGCAGCGCGAGCAACTTCGCCCCCGCTTCGGCGTGCAACAGGTTCGACTGCAGCGCGAGGCGATAGAGCGCAGCTGCACGCGCGGAGTCCCCGCCTCCGCGCAGGACAAGCTCGGCGGCCTCGGCGTAGGCTTGCGCCGCGTTCTCCCAGTCCTGCAGGTTGGCGCCCGCCCAGCCCTCGAGCAGGTTGGCCAGCGACGCCCAGTCGCCGCCATGCTGGTAGTGAGCCTTCAGGCCCTCGTATGCGGCGCTGTCCCCGGGGTCTTTGCGGAGCCGGGTGATGAGCTGCTCTGCGATGGGGTCCACAGCTACGCGACGGTAGCATGTTTCCCTATAGATTTACGGGGAAATTGGGCAAGAATCGCACACCTGTGCTCGTCGGCTAACAAGCGGAGATCGCTCGCGCTTGACCGAAAACGGAGCCACAGTGTCTGCCGCCATGAACCTGGACGGAGCGCTCCACGAAGACCCATTCGAGTGGTTCGCCGAGTCGTTCGCGCGCGCCGCGCGCAGCGAGAGCTTCGAGCCCGCGCGCGCAGCGCTGGCCACCGTCGAGGTGGCCCGCGGGCCCACACGGGGCGACCATCGCGTTAGGTCGGTGGACGGGCGTGGTGTTGGGTTATTGACCCAACAAGGGCGCGGCCAAGCGCGGGCGCCAGCCCAGCCGCC
>JBIOJD010000615.1:0-1669 GCA_044450485.1 Polyangiales bacterium
CCGCCGCCCCCACCGCCGCCGGCCGCCGCAGCCGAGGACAAGGAGAAAGAAGACAAGTGCATGATCGGCAAGCTGTGCATCGGTCCCGTGCTCACGCTCGGCGTGATCAACGTTCTCGGCATCGGCGGCCACGCGCGCTACGGCAAGTATCTCGGCTTCGGCCTCGACTACCAGTTCTTCCCCCACGTGCAGCTCGGCAGCAGTGTGGCCTTCAGTTGGTCGTCATTGACGCTCGAAGGCCGTCTCTATCCGTTCGGGGGCGCGTTCTGGATCGGCGGCGGTTTCATGTACCAGTGGCTCGACGCGTCGGTCAGCGCGCAAGTCAACGGCACACAGGACAGCGAGAAACTGACGGGCTCGCTGCGCATGCCGGCATTCAAGTTCGGCCTCGGTTTCATGGGTCACGACGGGCTGGTGCTGGGCATCGACATCAACGCCAGGATCCCGCTCGGAGGCACCAAGTTCGGCGTCACCGAGAGCGGTCCGCTGAGCGACACGGCGGATCAGGTGCTCAAACTGCACGACAAGCTCGACAGCGCTTCCAAGGTCGTCCTGAAGTTCGTTCGCTACATCCCGCAGATCAACCTGCTGCGCCTCGGCTACCTCTTCTGACGGTTTGATGTCGGGAAGGGCCCGCCTATTGACCGGGCAGCGCGCGCCATGAAGCATGGGCGGCGTTGTGCTCGAGACCAAGCGCGCGCGTCTCATCGAGCTGGCTTATGCGGCTGCCGTGGCGGTCACGCTGGGGCTCGGGCTGCATCTGTTCTGGCCCGCGCTGAAGCTCGGGCTGTTCGCGGACGACTATGTCGCGCTGGCGATGCTCGACGGGCACTTCGCCGCTCCGCGCGGGTCGTTCGATCTGTTCGACTTCGCGAACGGCTCGGCTGTGGACGTCGTGGCGCTGCGCCGTCTGGGGTCGGTGGCGTGGTGGGCGCCTGACGATTTCCGGGTGTCCTTCCTGCGCCCGCTCTCGAGCGCGTTGTGGCAGATCGATCGCGCCCTCTTCGGCAAGGCGTTCTGGGCCTATCACGCGCACTCGTTCTTCGCTTGGGCGCTGCTCGTGCTCGCAGCCGCGACCTGCTATCGCCGCATGCTGACGCCAGCGGTCGCAGCCTTCGCCACGCTCGCGTTCGCGCTCGACGAGAGCCACCACTTTTCCGTGCTCTGGCTCTCGAACCGCGGCGGCATCTACGCCGTGGCTTTCGGCGTGCTCGGGTTGCACGCGCACTTGCGCTACCGAGCGGGCGGCGCCCGTGCGCACGCCTTGCTCAGCGCGACTGCATTCTGCGCGGCCCTGGCTTTCGGCGAGTGGGCGCTACCGATGTTCGGGTACCTCGTGGCGTTCGAGCTGCTCGCAACGCGCGATCCGTTGCGCGTGCGCGTTCGGGCGCTGCTTCCGGCCGGCCTGCCCGCGCTCGCGTTCCTCGGCCTGCGCGCGCTGCTCGGATACGGTGCGCGCGGCTCGGGCGAGTATGTCGATCCAGCCGCCGAGCCGGCTCACTTCGCGCTGGCGCTCGCGCAGCGGGTGCCGGTGTTCGTGGCCGACATGCTGGCGAACATCCCGTCTGGTTGGTGGGACGGAGGCTCGCCATGGCGCGACCACATACTCGATTGGGCTGTGATCCCGCCCTCGATCTGGACGCGGCTGCCGAGCTGGCGCGTGTTTCAC
>JBIOJD010000616.1:0-1658 GCA_044450485.1 Polyangiales bacterium
CATGCGCAGGCTCTACCACCCGCTCTCGCTCAGCCAGGACCGCATGGTGTGGATGGAGCCCCCGAGCGCCGAGATCACCAAGTACGTGGCGAACACCATGCTCGCGATGCGCATCTCATTCATGAACGAGATCGCTGGGCTGTGCGAAAAGGTCGGCGCCGACGTGAACGACGTGCGCGTGGGCGTGGGGCTCGACAGCCGCATCGGCACGAAGTTCTTGTACGCGGGCCCAGGCTACGGCGGCTCCTGCTTCCCCAAGGACGTGGTCGCGCTCGTGCACGTCGCGCGAGAGCACGATGTACCGCTCGACCTCGCGCTCGCCACCGACCAGGTGAACCAGCGCCAGAAGGGCGTCATGCTGCGCAAGCTCAAGCAGCAGTTCGACGGGGACCTGCGCGGCAAGCGCATCGCCGTCTGGGGCATCGCGTTCAAGCCGCGCACTGACGACCTGCGCGAGTCGGCCGCGCTCACGCTGATCGACAGCCTGCTCGCCGAGGGCGCCAAAGTCAGCGCGCACGATCCCGAGGCTGCCGAGAACGCCCGCGAGCGCTACGGCGACAAGATCGAGATCGTCGAACAGCATTACGACGCCGTGAAGGGCGCCGACGCGCTCGTGCTCGTGACCGAGTGGCGCCAGTACCAGAGCCCTGACTTCGGCCGCATCAAGAGCCTGATGCGCACGCCCGTGCTGCTCGACGCGCGCAACATCTGGAGCACCTACGGGCTGCGCAAACAGGGCTTCTCGTACATGGGCATCGGCGTGAAGGGCTGAGCCAGGGCCGATGGCCAAGACCGTCCTCGTCACCGGCGCCGCTGGGTTCATCGGCAGCCACGTGGTCGAGGCGCTCTGCCGCCGCGGCGATCGCGTGCTCGGCCTCGACAGCTTCGATGGCTACTACGACCCGGCGGTGAAGCACCGCAACGTCGCCGAGGTGCGCGCCGGCCTACCCGCGGCTGCCGCCTTCGAGCTGACGACCGGCGACGTGCGCGACCGCGACCTGGTCCGCGCGCTGCTCGGGCGCGGCGGGGTGGACGCTGTGGTGCACCTGGCGGCCCTCGCCGGCGTGCGCGCGTCGATCGGCCACGCCGCGCGGTACTTCGACGTCAACGTCACTGGCACCATCCACCTCCTCGACGCCTGCGTCGAGCACCACGTGCCGCAGTTCGTCTTTGCCTCGACCTCGTCGGTCTATGGCAACACCACGCGACTTCCGTTCGTCGAGGACGATGCCTGCGACCGCCCGCTGGCGCCCTACCCTGCGAGCAAGCGCGCCTGCGAGCTGCTGGGCTACAGCCACCACAATCTGCACGGCTTGAGCTTCACCGCGCTGCGCTTCTTCACCGTGTACGGCCCGCGCAACCGCCCCGACATGATGGCCTACAAGCTGCTCGAGAGCGTGACCCGCGGTGAGCCTGTCGAGGTCTACGAAGGTGGCCAGCTCAAGCGCGATTGGACCTACGTCGCGGACATCGCCCAGGGCGTGCTCGAGGCGGTGGACCGCCCGCTCGGCTACGAGCTGATCAACCTCGGCCGCGGGGAGCCCGTGCTGCTCGCAGACTTCGTGCGCGTGGTCGAAGAGCTCGGCGGCAGGCGCGCGGTCACGCGCGATGCACGCATGCCGGCGGCCGACGTGCGGCAGAACTTCGCGGACGTGAGC
>JBIOJD010000617.1:0-1658 GCA_044450485.1 Polyangiales bacterium
CTCGAGTGGCTCCCATCCGGCTCGCGTCTCGGGCGGCAGTCCCGTGGGCTTGCCCCCGCCTACCAAACCGCCTTCATCCACGAGCGCGCCCTTGAAGAACGGGTTGCTGATGCCGTCGGTGTAGCCGAAGTGCTCCCTGGCCGTGGGCCTCCCGTCGTGGAGCAGCGCTGCGGCGTCCTGATACGCGAGATCGGTCCGGCCACCTGGACCACGATGGCCTTTGCACAGCTCGACGCCTGATCCCTCTTTCGGCAACAGCGCGCAGAGCTCCGCGTAACGTTGCTCGAGAGCGTCCTTCGTCTGCGCGTTGATCCACACCAGGATGTGCACCTGATCCTCGCGCTGCCATACCGGGTCCCAGCGGTCGGGCGCGCTCGGCCCGTCGTCGCCGAGGATGTCCTGGCGGGCGCGCATGCCCATCGCGAACTCGTCGGGGAAGCTCTGCAGCGACGCACGCGGCACGCCGAGCTCGCGCAAGCCGTGATACGTGAACGCGATGTTGCACGTGGCCGACGGGATCGCGGTGCCGTCTGCGACCAGCCCGCCCTTGCGCCAGGGCGCAGAGGTCGTGATCTTGGGCAGAAGCGAACGGACGAAGCTGCGTCCTGCTTCCTCTTGGCGGACCACGAAGAGCACGTAGCGCGCCAGCGGAAATCCGTGGCGACCGTAAGCCTTGAGGACCGAGCCCTGGATGTCGTGGAGATCGAGGCGAGTTTCCGTGCTCATGACAGGCTCCGTAGTCGGCTCAGCTCGGGTTGCGAGGATCGTGCACCGCGCTCTCGGGGGAAGAAGCGCCGGGGCGCCACGTGGGGCCCGCGACATCGTTCGGTGCGACGCGGGACACGAATTGCTGAAACGCGCTCTGCAGCTCCACCGCGTTCTTTCCGCGGTTCGCGTAGGCGAACTTCGACAGCTCTTGCTTCAGATACAGCGCCTTGAGCTGCTCGGCGAGCGACTCGTCGGTCGAGCCGTTGAAGTAGAACGTGGTCTCGACCTGGCACTTCTCGATGTACGTCACGAAGCTCTGCGCGTCTCGCACCTCACCGAAGCCGATGCAGTGCGCGAACAGTCCGCGCACGAACCCTTCCGCGTTGCGCCACATGCCCTGCAAGTACGGCTCGAGCTCGCCGTGCAGCTCGGCCACGAACACCAGATACTTGGACTTCAGGTGCTCGAGCCGGGCAGGGTGGCCCTCGAAGATCACGTCGTCGAGCACGAAGAAGCGGCATAGGTACGTGTTTGGCACCTTGGCCATCGGGCTGCGCTCGTCGAGGGGCACCGTGCTCAGGTACTCGTGCACCAGCTCTGCCGTCGATCGATCGTGCTCGCTCGCTGCCTGGAGTGGACACAGGGTCGTGAGACCGTAGGCTCTGCCGCTTCGATTAGGCATCTGCCGCCTCCTTGCCGCCGCGCCGCTCTGGCGTCGGGGCGCGCGGTGCGCCGACGCGGATCTTTCCCGAGCCACTGCCGCGCGCGAGATCCTGCGCGCTGCGTTGCTCTGCTTGGCGTTGACGGCGTCGCACGACGGCATCCGCGGCCAGGCTCACGATCGGCGTCTCCGCCATCTGTGACAGGTCGTGCTGCAGGTCCTTGAGCAGCGCGTTGTATTGCGCCTGGAAGCGCTCGGCCGAGGCGTCCTTGCTGCTCGCGATCAGAGC
>JBIOJD010000618.1:0-1649 GCA_044450485.1 Polyangiales bacterium
ACGAAGCGGAGCCGGGGGCTGCGTCTGAAGGTGCCAGCGACGAAGCCACCGGCCCGCGCCACAAGGTGGCTGCCGGCGAGACGCTGAGCGGGATCGCCAAGCACTATGGTGTGACGATCGACGCGATCCTCGAGCGCAACCCGAACCTCGATCGAGACCGCATCCGCGAGGGCCAGCAGCTCGCGATCGGCGACGCTCGTCGCAGCGTGCAGGTGACGGTGCAACCGGGCGACACGCTGACTTCGATCGCACGCGCGCAAGAGGTGAGCGTGCTGGAGCTGCAGCGCTGGAATCCGAGGCTGGCCCCTGATCACATTCGGGCAGGCCAGCAGCTCGTGGTGTTTCCCAAGAAGCCCGCGAGCTTGTCGGAGTCGGTGGGCTTGCCCGGCGGCGGCCAGCTCGTGCACGCGCGGCGCTTGCCGCCGGGCCCGGGCTACGTGGTGCGCGCACCGGAGCGGGCGTACGCGACCGACGAGACCGTGCGCGGCATCATGCAGGCGTTCGACCATCTACGCCGGGCCGATCCCAAGGCGCCGCGGGTGTGGGTCCACGACCTGTCGCTACGGCGCGGCGGACCGATGACCGAGCACAGGAGCCACCAGAGCGGCCGCGACGCGGACATCGCCTACGTGCAGAAGCGTTGCGACGGCGTGTGCGATTTCCATCGCGTGGAGCCCGAGGCCATCGACGCCGCGCGCACGTTCGGCTTGCTCAAGTACTGGCTCGAGCGCGACGAGCTCGAAGCGGTCTTCATCGACTACCGTTTGCAGGCGCCGCTGTATCAGTACGCGCGCAGCCAGGGTGCGACCGCCGAGCAGCTCCAGCGCTGGTTCCAGTACCCGCACGGCCGCGATTACCCGCTCGGCGTGATCCGCCATTTCCGCAACCACTTCGATCACATGCACGTCCGCTTCGCCTGCCATGCGAGCGACGCCGAGTGCCGAACTTATCGCCCCCTGCTCTTGCACACCGCTTCGCGCTAACCTGTCGCGCGTGAAGCGGTGCCTCCTCGGGTTGATGCTGGCATGCAGCGCGTGCGGCGGCGGGACGGAGGGGAGCCCGGCTAGCACAGGCTCGGCCATGACGGCATCGTGCAAGCCCACGCCCGCGCGCTGTGCTGCGTTCACCGAAGAGCGACCGCTGCCCTTGAGCGAGCACGCGGCGGTCTACGATCAGGAGCGGGCCGAGCTCGTCGTGTTCGGCGGCACTGACAGCGTGCCCGTGAGCTGCATGATCGGGGGGCCCACGCGCTACCTGTTCAACACGTGGGTCTACGACGACGCCTGCAGCAAGTGGCTGCGGGTGCAAGGCCAGAGCCCGAGCCCGAGCGGACGCCACATGGCCGCTTTCGGCGATGGCTCGATGTGGGTGTTCGGCGGGCGCTTCCGCGATGCCATGCAAGCGTCTGGGCCATACGAGATCTACGACGACCTCGCGCGCTTCGATGTGGCCGCGCGCGAATGGCACGCGGTCGACGTGCCCGGCACCCGGCCCGCGCCGCGCACGAGCGGCGCGCTCGCGTGGGACGGCAAGCGCCACGAGCTGTGGCTCTTCGGCGGCAACCTCAGCGCCGACGGCGCCGTGTACCAACCGAGCGCAGACGTATGGACCTTCGATCCCAAGAAGGTCGCCTGGACCGAGCAACATCC
>JBIOJD010000619.1:0-1646 GCA_044450485.1 Polyangiales bacterium
AACGTTGGCCCCTGCCGCGCGCAAGGCCGCGAACGTCAGCTCTTTGGTCGTGGTCTTGCCCACCGAGCCGGTGATCGCGACGATCCGCCCGGTCCACCTGCGCCGATGCAGGGCCGCGATGTCGCCGAGCGCGCGCAAGGTATCGCCGACCACCACGCCCGAAGCACCCGGCGGCAGCGCCGCGCGGTCGTGCACGAGAGTCGCAGCCGCACCTGCGGCCAGCGCCTGCGCGACGAATGTGTGCCCGTCGAGGCGGTCACCCCGGAGCGCGACGTATAGCGAGCCCTTCTCGACCGCCCGCGAGTCCGTGGCGACGCTGACGATCTCGTGCACGCTTCCTATCCGCTCGCCCGAGGTCGCACGCGCGATCTCGTCGAGCGTGAAGGCCGCGTGGTTGCGCGGGATGGGAGTTGCCATCAGCCAGCCCTCCCACGCGCGTCGAGCGCGGCGCGCGCCTCGGCGCAATCGTCGAACGGCTCGCGTCGCGCACCGATGAGCTGGTACTTCTCGTGACCTTTGCCTGCGATGAGCAGCGTATCGCCTGGACGGGCGGCCGCGGCCGCCAACCCGATGGCCTGGCGTCGATCGACGCAGACGGCGTAGCCGCGCTCGGCGTCCCCCAGTCGGTCGAGCGGCACCTTCTGCCCGCCTTCGTCGATCATGCCGGTCTCGATCTGCGCGAGGATCTGCTCCGGCGGCTCGCTGCGCGGGTTGTCGCTCGTCGCAATCGCGACGTCGGCCAAGCGCACCGCGATCGCACCCATCACAGGGCGCTTCGTGCGGTCGCGGTCGCCGCCGCACCCAAACACGACGAGCACGCGCCCGCGTGTGCCGGGTCGCAGCGCGCGCAGCACGCGCTCGAGCGCGTCAGGCGTGTGGGCGTAGTCCACGAACGCAGCGATCTGCGGATGGTCCACGCGCTCGAGCCGCCCGGGGGCGCCGCGCGATTGCTCGAGACCGCGCAGAATCCCGTCTAACGGAAGCCCGAGCCCGAGCCCGGACCCGAGCGCGCACAGCAGGTTCTCGAGGTTGTGGGCGCCCGGAAGCGGGCTCCTGAGCTGTGCTTCTCCGGCGGGCGTCGCGATGCGTGCGGTGATCCCCGACGCGTCGGTTCGCCACTCGAGCGCGCGGATCTCGGCGTCGGCCTCCGGGCGCAAGCTGCAACGCAGCACTCGGCCCGCCGCGCTCTTCTGCAGTGCCGCGCCGAGCGCGTCATCGACGTTGAGCACGCTGACCTCGGGATCGAGCTGCTCGAACAAGCGCCGCTTTGCGCGCGCGTAGCTCTCGAAATCGCCGTGGTAGTCGAGGTGATCGTGCGTGATGTTGGTGAAGACGGCGACCTTGAAACGAACGCCGTCGACGCGATGCATGGCCAGGCCGTGGCTGGACACCTCGAGCACCAGGTGGGTCGCGCCCGTGTCCACAGCCCAACGCGCGAGCCGCATCAGGTCGTCGGCCATGGGCGTGGTGTGGCTGGCCTCGCGCACGCCGCCTGGGCCGCGAAAGTTGACCGTGCCGAGCACCGCTGGTCGCTGACCGCACGCGACCAGGATCGCCTCGACCAGATACGCGGTCGTGGTCTTGCCGTTGGTGCCGGTGATGCCCACGGCAGCCAGCTCCCGCGTCGGATCTCCGTACACGCGCTG
>JBIOJD010000620.1:0-1618 GCA_044450485.1 Polyangiales bacterium
CGCCTTGCATGGTGCGGCGATGGTGCAGGTGGTCTTCCCCATCGCGCAGCAAGAGCCCGTTCGGAAAGATCCGCCCCATGATGAGCGTCCAGGCGTAGCGAGCGCTGAACACGTCATCCCGATCTTGCAGCACGAGCCGGCTCGCGTCCGGGCCGAACAGGTGCACCGCGCGCATCGGCACGCCGCCCTCGGCGACGACGGGGCCGTGCCGCTCGTAGATCGCCTGCACGACCGACAGCGCGTCGCGGCGAAAGCGCCGCACACGCGACAGGCTCTCGAGCAGCCCGATCCGCGGTGGCTCGCGCGGGCTCGCGGAGAGGGCATCGGTCGAAGGAGCGCTCACCCGGGTGACACTACACCAAGGTGAGCGCGCCTTGAAGCCTGTTCAAATCGTCAATAGGCCCGAGCGCAGCAGATATGCCAGCTTCTTCCGCTGCTCCGGCTCGAGCATGCCGTGCGTGTCGGAAAGCGCGGCGAGGACGGAATCTCGCAAACGCTCCGCGCTGCGGACGCGCAACGCCAGCGCTTCTTCGACCTTTGCCCGATCGAAGTCAACGCCTGCAAGCGCATCCGCGACCAAGCCGAGAGAACGGCGTTCGTCCACGGCCGCCTGCGCGCGCTCGGTCTTCAGCTCGTCGATGACGCGGGCAAGCCTTTCGACCTGCTCGTCGTTCAGCCCGAGCTCGTGCGCCATCACGCGCAGCGGGCGTCTCACGCCGAACATCGGCCCCGCGCTCGAGGCGCTTGCTTCGTACTGACCCTCGGCGCCCGCGCCGGCGTGTTGGCTGTGGTGCCCGCACGCGCGCGCGCGCCGCCATTGATGAAGGAATCCTGGATGCATGTCGACCTCCGACGCCGGGGCGATACGCTCCCAGCGGGTGTGAGCGCGGCCTCTCGACCGGCTCGTGAAGCGCGGGCACCATGCCACGCGCCGCCATCAGCTTGAGGCTGCCGCCCCCGATGTCAAGCGCGGCGGGCTCGTCTATCCGACGGGCGTCAGCTCGAATGCCGGGTAGCGAGCCACGAGCGGTGCGAACTGCTCGACCGGCGAGCCTGCAGGGACCGGGAAGAAGCGCTGCACCTCGCTCTTGAAGGAATCGAGATAGCCTTTGAGGATCGGCGGCTTCTCCGAATCGGTGAGCGCGCGCACCCGGTACTCTAGCGCCTGATGCCCGCGCCGCAGCACCACGGCGCCGGCCGACTCCGCGTTGCGCGCCCATTGCGTGCGACCGCGCGGGCCGACGAGATACAGCTTCCCGTCTTTTACGAGCAGGTCGACGGGCAGGCTGAACAGCTTGCCGCTCTTGCGACCTCGCACCTCGAGCAGGCGCATGTGCGAAGGACCGATGCCGCGTTTGAGCAGCCAACCCAACGCCGCGCCGAACCCGCGCTCGATCGCGCTCGGCTTCTCGAATGACCCCGATGGTTCCGCCACGAAGGACCTCCGCGGCGGCCATCCTACCCTCCGTCAATCCGGACGCAAGATCGCTCCCGAGGCCCGTCACACTCACCGCCGCGGCTCTCTATTCAGCATACCCCGACCAGGAGACGAGCCATGACCTGCATGCCCATCGCATTCGAAATCACCGACACCGGCCTCGTGCGTGAGCTGGACGCA
>JBIOJD010000621.1:0-1610 GCA_044450485.1 Polyangiales bacterium
ACGCGGCGCGGCTGCGCACGCTGTTCACCGAGCTCGGATTCACGCGCTTGCTCGCGCAGCTCGGAGCTGCGGAGGAGGCTACGCCTGCGGCGCCGGCCCCGGCTGCCACGGAGGCGCTGCCCCCAGAAATCGTGACCAGCGAGGTCGCTTTGAGCGCGCTCGTGCGCGACCTGCAGCGGGCAGAGCGCTTCGCGCTGTTCTGCCTGGCGGAGGGCGCGCACCCCGTCTCCGCGCGCCTCGTCGGAGTCGCATTTGCCTTCGATGGGGAAGGGCGCACCGCCTACCTGCCGCTGGCGCACAGCTACCTCGGGTGCCCGCCACAGCTCGACGAATCTCGCGCGCTTGACGGCTTGCGAGCGGTCCTCGATGCGGAGAAGCCCGACAAGATCTGCGCGGACGCAAAGCGCGACCTGATGCTGTTCGCGAGCCGCGGCCTCGTGCTGCGCGGGATCGCGTTCGACACCATGCTCGCGAGCTATCTCATCGATCCGGAGCGTCACGGCCACGGCCTCGACGACCTCGCGCGTTTCGAGCTCGACCAGCCGCTCGACCCCTCGGAGCAGCCCTTGCTCGAGCATCGCGCTGGCGAAGGCAGCCTTTCGGGCGTCGCGGTCGAGGTGCTGGCAGCTCGCGCGGCCAAGCTGGCGCGCCTGACGCTGTCGGCGCACGCAGCGCTCGCGCCGAAGCTCGAAGCGGTTGGGTGCGCAGGGCTGCTGCGAGACATGGAGCTGCCGCTCGCGCGCGTGCTCGCCGAGGTCGAGCGCACGGGGGTGCGCGTGGACACCGTGCACCTGATGCGGCTGTCGCAGCAGGTGGCCGAGCAGCTCGTGGTGATCGAGCAGCGCTGCAAGACGCTGGCGGGCAGGGACTTCAACGTCGGCTCGCCGCGGCAGCTCGAAGCGATCCTATTCGACGAGCTGAAGCTGCCCGTGACCAAGCGCACCAAAACCGCGCGCTCGACGGACCACAGCGTGCTCGAGGATCTCGCGTTGCTGCATGATCTGCCGGCCGCGATCCTCGAGCATCGCATGCTGGCCAAGCTCAAGAGCACGTATCTGGATGCTTTGCCCAAGGAGATCAACCCACGCACGGGCCGCATCCACACCGACTTCAGGCAAGCGGTGGCCGCCACCGGCAGGCTCTCGTCGAGCGATCCGAACCTGCAGAACATCCCGATTCGCAGCGAAATAGGCCGTTCGATCCGCGACGCCTTCGTGGCCCGGGAAGGCTGGCAGATCCTGTCCGCGGACTACTCGCAGATCGAGCTGCGAGTGCTCGCGCACCTGAGCCGCGACGCCGAGTTGATGGACGCGTTCGGCAAGGGGGCCGACGTGCACACTCGCACGGCGCGCGCGATCTTCGGCGTGGACGAAGCCGGGGTGACGCGCGAGATGCGCGGGCAGGCGAAAACCGTCAACTACGCGGTGATCTACGGCCAGACGGAGTTCGCGCTCGCACGCAATCTGCGCATCGAGCGCGGCCGCGCCGCGCGCTACATCCACGCGTTCTTCGAGCGATACGCCGGCGTCGCCGCGTACATGGAGAACATCGTGACCGCGGCGCGTGAGAGCGGCGAGGTGCGAACGCTGTGCGGTCGCGTCCGCAAGCTG
>JBIOJD010000622.1:0-1607 GCA_044450485.1 Polyangiales bacterium
GAGCGCGCGGGCCCGAGAAGGCGGCAAGATAGCCGGGCGTGAAAGGGTGTCAAGCATCGGCAGGGCTTGCGAATTCGCCAAAGTGGGGCTGCCATGAGGTGGCCCTGATCGGGTAGAATCTTCCAGTGATGGCAGCCGGAAGACTCGGGGGAGTCGAACCCGATGAGGAGACGGCTGCCTTCCGACGCTTGCTGCTGCGCGCGCTCGATGATGACGCCGCCCGCTCGCAGGCGCTGGCAATGCTCGCGGAGCGGCCGGTGCTGGCGGCGACGTGGCCGGGCTCGGCCGAGGCGGTCCGAACGCTGACCAACAGCGACGGCGAGCAAGCGATGCCGCTCTTCACGGACCATGACGAGCTTCTGGCCGCGGCGCGGCGCTTTGGCTGGGTCAATCCCGACGGCTCGATCAGTCATCGCGAGCTTCACGCGCGCGAAGCGCTCCACAGCGCGCTCGAGCAGCGCGTGCACTTCGTGGTCATCGATCTGTGCGCTGATCACGCGATCGAGCTCACGCACCGCGAGCTGGCCACGGCCGTTGCGGCTCCGACGCTGCAAGCAGCCGCCGGGCGAGCACCTGCTCGCGCGGCGAGCCCGGAGCCGCGGCCTTCGGTTCCGTCGCTCGGCGAGATCGACGAGCCCTTCGCAGCCGGGCCCACGCCGCAACCCGAGCGTTCGAGCGTGCCGGTTGCAGTCGCAGAGATCGTGGTGAGCCCGAGGGGCGGTGCGGCTCGCAGAGATCCGCGCGCAGAGCCGGACCTTCCGCCGCCACGCACCGCGCTCGCTGCGGTTGCGCTCGCACCGCGCGGCGCCGTATCCAAGCGCCGCGCCACGTCGCGCGATGATCCGAAGCGCACCACGGTCGACTTCGGACCCGCGACCGGCGGCGTGCCCGAGACCGCTCCGCACGCGGGCCTGCCGGCGCTCGAGCCCGCGCAGCCCGCGGCCGCTGAATTCACCGAGTTTCCCACGCTTGTAGGCGTCGGGGCCGATCCGTCGCTCTCGGCCAGCACAGGCTTCGACGGTGGTTTCCCGCTAGCAAGCGATGGGGAGCCCGAGGCCAACCCCGCCGCGCTGGAAGCCGCGGTGCTGGTGACCCAAGTCGCGAAGCTGGCCAAGGACGAGGCGACTCAGCAGGCCGCCGCCGAGGTGGCCGAGATGCTCAAAGACATGGCGCGCAAGGGCGGCGTCGACGACAGCGAACCGAGCGCGCAACAGAGCGCGGCCAAGACGCTCGCCAGCATGCTCGGCGCCGAGCTCGAGCTCGCCGTCAAGCCCGGCAGGGGCGGGTCGCGCGCGAAGCTCGAAGCTGCGCCTCCCGCGCAACCAGCCGACGCGCCTGCAGCACAAGATGCATCGAGCGCGCGCAAGTTCCATGCGCTCGAGAAGCCGCTCGCCGACGCGCTGCTATCGGCCATCGCCGATGCCCTGCGCAAGTACCCAGAGGTCGAGTGGGCGTGCGAGGTCGGTAACGGTTCGCCGCTGCCCTTGATCGGCCTGCGCATCGAGCCGAGCTTCCTCACGCGCGCGGGCGAAATCGAAGCCGCCGTGATGGCGATCGCTTCGGCACAGAAGACCGACCTGCAGGTGCTGCTGCTCGGCGACGCGCAA
>JBIOJD010000623.1:0-1604 GCA_044450485.1 Polyangiales bacterium
ATGAGCGCGAGCGCGCACAGCACGATCGCCAATCCGCGCGCGACGCTCGCCCGCGGCTCGAGCCAGCCGCGTGCCGAGCGCAAGAGCAAGCCTGCCAACGCGACGCACGCGACGAGCGCGACGCTCACACCGAAGACCACCGCTGCCGTCGTCGGGCTCCAGAGATCGGAGAGGAGCACGAACAGGTGCCGCAGCATGAAGAGCTGGTCGTAGAGCAGCGGCTCCTGCCCCATGAAACGCACGAAGACCACCGTGTCGATCCGCGCGAGCAACAGCACGGCGGCATAGAACGAGATCAGGAAATGGACCGGCCTGCGCCAGCGCACTGGGGCGCGCAGCGCCGCGAGCCACGCGGCAAGCATCAATGGCAGCTCTGCGCTCGGGCGCCATGGCGGCGGCAGCAGCCACCCGGGCAGCTCGAACAACACCCAGAGCAGCGGCAATGCGAGCCATGCCAAGAGAGCTCTGGTAAAGGCCCACGACCGCATGCCTCGCTCCTCGCCCCTGGCCAACGCGCGGGGAGCGTATCAAGAGCGCGAAACAGGCGCAGCGGGTTTTGCAGTCGGGCTCGCGTGCTATAGTCCGCCGACGGAGGCGGGGGCAGACACGGAGGGCCGGGTGAGCACCGCCGCGGCAACGACACCGAACGAAGGCCTACACCTGAGCGAAGACGTCGCGTGGCGCCTGCTCCAAGCGCTCGCGGCAGCCGCTTCGCGCGGGGTGCCGGCACCTGACGACGCCGGCTTGGCGCTCGACGAGCACGACGAGCTCATGCTCGTGCCTGAGGGCCGCGGCCTCATCACCCTGCGCTCCGACAGCCCGCACGGTTTCGAGACGACGGTGGCGAGCGAGACAGCCAGGGCGCTGCTCGACTTGTATCTTCCCCTGTGCGTGGGCGAGCGCGCCGCGTCGCTCGTGGTGGCCCATCTCGGTCAGAGCCTCGACGGGCGCGTCGCGACCGTGACCGGAGCCTCGCGCTTCATCACGGGGCCCGAGGATTTGCGCCATACGCACAGGTTGCGCGCATTGTTCGATGCCGTGGTCATCGGCGCGCGCACGGCCCGCCTCGACGATCCACAGCTCACGACTCGCCTGGTGCCTGGTCCAAACCCCACGCGGGTCGTGCTCGATCCGCGCGCAGGGCTCGGGCCTGGGCTGCGCCTGCTCCGCGATGGCTGCGCGCCGACCGTGCTGGTTCGAGCGCCACGTCACGCCTCGCGCAACGCGTACACGGGACACGTGGACGAGCTCGCGGTCGAGCCGCAGGACGGCGTGCTCGCACCGAGCGCCGTGCTCGACGGGCTGCGCCGCCGCGGCCTGCGCCGGATTTTCATCGAGGGCGGCGGCATCACCGTCTCGCACTTCTTGCATGCCGGAGCGCTCGACCGCCTGCAGCTCTCGGTGGCCCCGAAGATCATCGGCTCCGGCGCGCCGGCGCTGAGCTTGCCTCCGATCGAGCACTTGACCGACGCGCTCGACCTGCGCTGCCGGCGTTTTGTCCTGGGCGCGGACGTGCTCTTCGACTGTGATCTGCGGTACGGCCTCGCGTGACGCTCACCCTGGTCGCGCCCGACCCCGAAGGCCCGGCCACCGGTGGCACGCTC
>JBIOJD010000624.1:0-1603 GCA_044450485.1 Polyangiales bacterium
CAACCACTACCTCGGCATGGTTCGGCAATGGCAGGAGCTGTTCTTCGACAACCGCCTGAGCGGCGTGGATCTCGAAGGCAATCCCGACTTCGTCAAGCTTGCGGCCGCCTACGGCATCACCGGCTTCTACATCCGCAAGCCGAGCGAGGTCGACGACGTGTTGCGTGCCGCGCGCGCCTACAATGATGGCCCTTGCGTGGTCGAGGCCGTGGTCGAGAAAGAAGACAACGTCTTCCCGATGATTCCCGCGGGGGCAGCGCTGCGCGACATGATCATCGAACGGCCCAAGCACAAGCTGGAGAAGCCGTCGGGCAGCACCTGAGATGGCCGAGCCCCGGTCGCAGGACGCGATGCACACGTTCTCGCTGGTCACGCGGGACCATCCCGGTGTGCTGGTGCGCATCGCGCTGGTGTTCGCGCGGCGCGGCTACAACATCGAGAGCCTGGCGGTGAGCCCGGGCGCGACGGGTGGTTTCGCGCGCATGACGATCGTGACCCGCGGTCAGACCGAGAACGTCGAGCAGATGAGCAAGCAGCTCCAGAAGCTCGTGGACGTGGTGTTCGTGACCGACCACCGCGGCGAGGACCCGGTCGAAGCCGAGGTCGCACTGTTCAAGCTGAGGTGCCACGGCGAGGTGCGCAAGCGCGTGGTCTCGGTCGCGGAACGCCACGGGGCGGAAGTGGCCGGCGACGGACCGGACCGCGTAATCCTGACCATCCACGGCACGAGCGCCGCGCTCGACGCGCTGCGCGCCGAGCTCCCGCAGGAGAACCTCGAAGAGCTGGTGCGCTCGGGCAAGATCGTGATCGATCGCGGCGCATCGCACTTCGCGCATCTGCTCGGTGGCCGGAGCCGATGAGGCGCGGCGGGCTTGCGCTGCCAGGCCCATCGCTCGCCATGTGCTGTGCGCTGCTCGCGCTGGGAACGGGCGCCTGCAAGAGCGCCGCTCAGAAGTGCGCCGAGGCCCGCGCGGCAGCCCACACCGGCTGGAACGCGTACGTGACGGCGCTCGAGGGCGCCCAGAAGGCCGCGCTGCAAGCCCAGAGCGAGTCGCACAGGAAGCTGAGCTCGGAGATCGAGCACAGGCTCGGCCCGGCGGTTCAGAAGCTCGCCGACGCCCGCTACCCTCGGAGCAGCTCGGCTTGGCTGCGGGCCTACCAGAGCGCGTACCACGACGCGTGCGCGCGTGACCCCGAGTGCAGCGCGCTGACCGAGCGCGGCATCCAAGCCAAAGCCACGCTCGACGACTTCCGCGATCGGCTCCCGCTGGCCAAGGCCGCGCTCGAGGCGAGCGACGGTGCGGCGGAGACCGCGAGCAGCGCAGCGAAGGCGGCGATCGTGCACCCCGACTACCCGCAGCTCAAGAAAGCCCAGCTGCTGTCGGCAACGGCGTACCAACGCTGCAAGGACCTGCCGCCGCCGAGCAAGTAGAGGGCGCTCAGCGCAGTGGAAAGCCGAGCGCGCGTTCGAGCTCGACCAGCGCGGCGAGCGGATCAGCCACCTTGATGGTGGTCATGCCGAGCGCGGCCGCGGGCTTCAGGTTGGCGCCGATGTCGTCGAGAAACACGGCTCGCGCGGGCGAGACTGCGAGCCGTTCGCAGG
>JBIOJD010000625.1:0-1591 GCA_044450485.1 Polyangiales bacterium
GAGCACGCGTTCGCGATCGCCGCCGTGGGTCTCGCTCTGGGCATGGCGATGGCGCTCGCCCGCGGTGCAGAGCGCTCGCGTCGCAGCCCCCGGCCCGCGCTCGCATCCTCGGCCGGAGCGCTGGCCGCGCTCGCGCTCGTGACCGCCGGCTTCCTGCCCGCGCTGTCGGCGGTCTCGCGTGCGGGGGCATGGCCCAGTGCACTGCTCGGTCTCGGTGTGATCGCGGCGCTCGGTCTTGCGCTCGGGACGCATGGACGCGTGCTGCTGGAGCGCTCCGAGGGAAGGCGCGACTTGATCGGCGCGTTTGCGCTCGGCGCGGCCCCCACCCTGCCCTGCGCCAGCGCGCTGGTGCTGTACGCGGACTACAACGCCGTTCCATTCGTCGCCGCGGTGCTTCTGGCGATGGCCGTGCTGGCCGCTCTGCGACGCGCGCCGCCTTGAGCCAGACGAGGTCTCAGCGGGGCTCGCGCTTGTCGCTGAGGGCTCGGACGCCGCGCTCGGCCAAGGCTTTGACCAAGTGGCCCATCTTCGGATGCTCGGGCTCGATGTCGGCCCGCAAGCCGTGCTCGACCAGCGCCTCGCTCGTCACTGGGCCAATCGATGCGACGACCACGCGCGTGCGCAGCGCGCTGAGCAGCGTGTCGCGTGCGCCCATCGTGCTCGCGACCTCGAGCAAGTGATCGATCTGGCGGGCGCTCGTGAAGGCGATCGCGTCGGCATCTCCGTCGCAAAGACGAGCGATCGCGCTGCGCAGCGGCTCGACGTCCTCGGGAAGGCGCCAGGCGTAGACCGCAGCACTGCGCACTTCAGCGCCGCGGCCGCGCAGTGCCTCGACCAGCTCGGGATTTGGACGACCGTACTCCTGCACCCACACGCGCTTTCGCGCGAGCTCTAGGGGCCGCAGCGCCTCGACCAGGTCACGCCAGGTGTTGGGCTCGTGCGCGATCACCGCAGGGCGGAGCCCGAGGGGCTTGAGGACCGCGACCGGCTTGGGCCCGCGACACGCGAGCGCTACACGGGACAACGCCGCGAGCACGTGCGCCTCGGGCCAGCGTGTGCACAGCGCGGAGAACAAGGCGCGGGTGCCCACGCCCGTGAGCAGCAGCAGCAGGTCGCACTCCCCGCGCATCAGCGCCTCACCGAACTCGAACGCGGCCGCTTGGTCCTCTAGCGGCACCTCGCGCAGCGCAGGCGCGGAGATCGGGCACAACCCGTGGCGCTCCAGCAAGCGCGCCATCTCGGCCGCGTTGCGGCTCTCGAGGGTGACCACGCGCAGCGCGACTCGGACGGTCATGGCCGCTGAATGTACCCCGTGCGGCGCAATTGGCGGTTGACTGGCTAATTGAAAAAGATTATCAACTTCACCTGTCATGAAGATGTTGACTTTCATTTTCAATAAATCCAGACCAGCTCTGCGCACGCTGGGAACGGCTTGTTCCTGCCTGGCGTTGCTCGCCGCGCCCGCGGTTGCCCAGACGGCCGCCGAGGCCGCGGAGACGACACCCGAGGCCGCGGAGACGGCCGCCGACGCTCCCGCCCCTCCACCGCCGGCGCCGCTGCCGCCTGCCTCGGGGCCGGTGGTCGAGCTCGA
>JBIOJD010000626.1:0-1580 GCA_044450485.1 Polyangiales bacterium
CGGTGTGCTCGCAATCGGCTTGTTCGATCTCGCGTTGGCGCTAGACGCCAGCGTCACGACGGCGCTCGTGTTCGCGTTGCTCGTGGTGTTCACGACGCCGATCTGGTCCGCGGGCCGCAGCCTTTACAGCGAGACGCTGCAAACGACGCTCGTGGTCTTCACCGTGCTCGCAGCCATCCGCGCGCGCGAGGTGGGAGCACGTGGCGCGTTTCTGGTCGTCGGGTTGCTCGCGGGTCTCGCGATCAACGCGAAGGTTCTACTCGGGCTGTTGCCGCTCGCGGTACTCGTCGACCAGGCGCACGAGCGTTGGGAACCGCGGCGCATGAGGAACCTCGGTCTAGCGGGCCTGGCCGTGCTGCCTGGGGCGATCGCGTGGCTCGCTTACAACCACGCGCGCTACGGCAGCGTGCTCGCGCAGGGGTACACGACTGGGCGAGACGGAGCGATCGGCTTCGACGTACCTCTGCTGTCGGGGCTGTACGGCCTCTTGCTGAGCTCGGGTAAGAGCGTATTCCTGTACTCGCCGCTGTTGGTCGCGGCCATGTGCGGGGTCGGGGGGATGTGGCGGGAACGGCGGCGCGACCTGTGGCTCATCGCGATCCCGACGCTCGGGACGCTGCTCGCCGTCTCCAAGTGGTGGGCCTGGAGCGGCGACTGGGCCTGGGGGCCGCGCTTGCTGCTGCCGGTCGTTCCGCTGGCGTGCTTGCCCGCGTTGCGGTTGCTCGAGCGGCGGGGCGTGACCAGGGTCATCGTGCTCGCGCTGTGCGCAGCCGGCTTCTACGTGCAGGTGCTCGCGGTCGCAATCGCGCCCTCGCGATTCATCGAGGTGACGGACCGCGCGGCGTCCACGGCGATTGGCAACCCCAAGCACCCGGAAACGGTGCGCGACGAGCTGCTGGCGCTGCACTTCGTGCCGGAGCTCAGCCCGATCGTCGGCCAGCACTGGTTGCTCATGCGCTACCTGCGCAAACCGCCCTGGACCGAGAGCTCCGACTATCCCTGGAAGAGCCTCGGCATCCCTGCCTTCCGGCCGCGCCAGGATCCGACGCCCAAGCATCTCGACCTGTGGACCACGAATGCCAGCCCGCTCGTGATCGGCCTCGCCAGCGTCTTCGCAGCGCTCACGCTCGCCTCCGGCGCCTGGCTCGTCGTGCTCGCCCGCAAAGCTAACTAGGCAAGAATCCTGCGCGCTGATCGGTGCTGCGGAAGCCGCCGTCGTAGCGGTAGAGCGTGGCCAGGTCGAGGGTCTCGTCGCGCGCGCCCCGGACCTCGGAGATGGTCAGCACGCGCCGCGCGCCGCTGCCGTCCGCGCCGACGTGCACCAACAACTGGAAGGCCTGCGCGATCAGGCCGGCGAGCGATGCGCGCTGCCCGCCGAGCGCGATCTGCGCGAACATCTCGAGCTGTTCGATCGCGGCCGCGGGCGTGGGCGCGTGCATGCCCACGAGCACGCCGCGCGTGGCCGCCGCGCCGAGCAGCGCGGAGAGCGCGTCCTTGCTGCGTAGATCGTCGATCACCAGGCGATCTGCCCGAAGCCGGGCCGCGTGGCGCAGGATCTCGTCGAGGCCCTTGCCGATCAC
>JBIOJD010000627.1:0-1571 GCA_044450485.1 Polyangiales bacterium
CACAACGGCCGGCTGATCGATCCCGCGCACGGCGTCGACCGCAAGACCTCGCTGTACATCGGGGCCGGAAGGGTCGCGAAGCTCGACGAGCCGCCGCCGGGATGGCACCCGAATCGTGTCATCGACGCTTCGAGGCTCGTCGTCTGCCCGGGCCTGATCGACGCGTCGGCGAGACTGCGCGAGCCGGGCTTCGAGTACAAGGCGACCCTCGAGTCGGAGATGGAGGCGGCGATCGCCGGCGGCGTCACCAGCCTTGCCTGTCCGCCCGACACCGACCCACCGCTCGACGAGCCCGGTCTGGTCGAGATGCTCAAGCATCGCGCCCGCTCGCTCAACCAGGCGCATGTCTATCCGGTAGGTGCACTGACCATCGGCCTGAAGGGCGAGACGATCACCGAGATGGGCGAGCTGGCGGAAGCGGGCTGCATCGCGTTTTCGCAGGCCGATGCGGCGCTCGCCGACACGCAGGTGCTGCTGCGCGCGCTGCAGTACGCGGCAACCTTCGATTATCGCGTCTGGCTGCGACCGCAGGACGCGCAGCTCGCACGCGGCGGGGTCGCGCATGACGGCGAAGTCGCAACCCGACTAGGCCTTCCGGCCATCCCGTCGTTCGCTGAGACGATTGCGCTCGACACGATCTTCGAGCTGGTGCGGGCTACCGGCGTGCGCCTGCACCTGGCCCGCCTGTCGACGCACGAGGGCGTGGCGCGGGTACGTGCGGCGAAGAAAGAGCAGCTCCCCGTGACCTGCGACGTCTCCGCGCACCACCTGCACCTGTGCGACGTCGACATCGGCTGGTTCAACGCGCACTGCCGGCTCGTCCCGCCGCTGCGCGGCACGCGCGACCGCGCCGCTTTGCGCGCGGGTCTGGCCGACGGCACGATCGACCTGATTTGCTCCGACCATACGCCCGTCGACGACGACGGCAAGCAGTTGCCCTTCGCCGAAGCCGAGCCCGGAGCCACCGCGCTGGAACTGCTGCTGCCGCTCACGCTCAAGTGGGCGCAGGAGGAGCGCTTGCCACTGCCGGCCGCGCTCGCGCGGCTGACCTCGGAGCCCGCGCGCGTGCTCGGCGTGGGTGCGGGACATCTCGCGCCCGGTGCGGAGGCCGATGTGTGCGTGTTCGATCCCGACGCGTACTGGACCGTCGAGCCGCGCGCGCTCAGGAGCCAGGGCAAGAACACGCCCTTCCTCGGACTCGAGCTGCCCGGCAAGGTTCGCTACACGCTGGTCGGCGGACAGGTCGTGTACGAAGGATAACCGCAGGCGGGATGACCGGTCGCCCATGTCGGACCTCATGTTGGAACATCTGCACGCGCTCGAGCAGCAGTCGATCCACGTCATCCGCGAGGCGTACGCACGTCTGAAGCCGCTGGCGATGCTCTGGTCGATGGGCAAGGATTCGAACACGCTGCTGTGGCTCGTGCGCAAAGCCTTCCTCGGGCAGGTGCCGTTCCCGGTGATCCTGCTCGACACCGGCAACGAGTTTCGCGAAGTGTACGCGCTGCGCGACCGGTTGCTCGCCGAATGGCGGCTCGACTACATCAATGCGGTGTGCCCCCCGGCCGAGG
>JBIOJD010000628.1:0-1555 GCA_044450485.1 Polyangiales bacterium
CAAAGCGCCCACGAGCCGCTCGTAGGATTGATAGGTCGAGGTGAGCTCGCGGACCTGCGAGGTCAGGCGCTCGACGTCGGCTTGTTTGGCGGCCGTCTCGAGCGCGCGGATCGTCTTGCGCAGATGCCGCTGATCCTTGCGAAGCTTGGCGATCAGCTCGCTCGAGATGTACGAGTCCACTGCGCTGTTGCGATGCACGCTGCGTGCCACTGTCGCGCTCCGGATCCCACGGCGTTTCTTGCAGCAATCCCTCGAAAAATCGGGCCGTTGCGCGGGATTGTGAGCGCCTGGCGATCGCGCTCCGTGCGCGAGCGCAAAGCGTGCGCGTGAGCGCTGCGCAAACGGTGCCCCGTCTCAAGATGAGGTGCGTTCCACGCGTTCGGGGTGGCTGTAAAGGTTCAGGGCGCCCGCTCGCACGAACGCCGCGAGCGCAACGCCGCTCCGCGTGGCGAGATCGATGGCGAGCGAAGTCGGCGCCGACACGCCGCACACGACGGCGATGCGCGCCATCACGGCCTTCTGCACGATCTCGAAGCTCACGCGTCCGCTCACCACGAGCAGGCTCGGCCGTCGCGTCTCGGCGTCCGCCGCCGCAATCGGCAACGTGCCAGCGAGCAGCAGGGCGCCCACGACCTTGTCGACCGCGTTGTGGCGGCCCACGTCCTCGCTCACCGCGAGCACCGTGCCCTCGCGGTCGAGCACGGCGGCTGCGTGGAGGCCGCCGGTGCGCCGGAAGTGCGCTTGGTGTCGATCGAGCGCAGCCGTGCTCGCGGCGACGATCGCGAGCGGCAACGCCGGGCCTGCTGGCAGCGGCGCGCAACGGTCGAGCAGATCCTCGATGCTACGCCGCCCGCACACACCGCAGGCCGCGGTCACGAGCGTGCCGCGTCGGATCAGACCGTCTGGGTCGAGCGCGATGCCCGGCCCGGGCTTGACCTCGATCGCGTTGCCGAAGCTCTCCTCGCCCGGCCGCCCGCAGTGCGCCACGCCGCCCACGTCCGCGATCGAAGCAATCACGCCTTCGGCGAGCAGGAATCCGAGCGCGAGCTCCCGGTCCTCACCCGGTGTGCGCATGGTCACCGCGATCACGTCGCCCGCGACGCGGATCTCGAGCGGCTCTTCGACCGCAACTTCATCGGGTTGCGGCTCCGCAGCGCGATTGCCGTCGCCATGCGGCAGGCGCAGCACGGGGCGCCGCGTGACCTTCGTGCGCGCGTCAGCCACTCCGCGCCTCCGTGTCCGCACGCTCGATTTGCACGACCGCGTTGTAGTCCGGCACGAGCCCGCCCGGATCGCGCACGCCCGGACCGATCAGCACGTTGGCCTCGGGCCAGTGAAGTTGCACGTTGCCGCGCGTGACCTCGGCCGCGAACGCGCGCGCGCGCAGCGCGCCGTGCTCGCTCTTCACGACGACTCCGCCGTCTTGCGCGAGCCCGAGCTGCTGCATGTCCTCCACGTTCATGAACAGGTGGTCGCGGCTGGCGCCGGTGAGCTGATCGATCTCCGCCTGCACCATGCTGTTGAACTGCTTGCCGCGCCGCGTGCTCAGATGAAA
>JBIOJD010000629.1:0-1551 GCA_044450485.1 Polyangiales bacterium
GCAGCGCGCGTTCCGGGTCGTCGGCCCCGTGTTCGGTGGGCTGCACACGTGGCTCTACCGCGTGAGCGACGGAAACATCGGCGGCAGGTTCGCAGGCGGCGCTCCGGTGCTGCTTCTTACCACCACGGGGCGCAAGTCCGGCAAGCCGCGCACGTCGCCGCTGCTCTATGTGCGCGACGGCGAGAAGCTCGTGGTCGTCGCATCCAAGGGCGGCGCGCCCACGAACCCGGCCTGGTACCTGAACCTCAACGCCAACCCCGACGTCGAAGTGCAGCTCGGCAACGAGCGCAAGAAGATGCGCGCGGAGACGTGCAGCGCGGAACAGAAGGCGCGTTACTGGCAGCGCCTGCGCGCGGTCTATCCGGGTTACCAGGGCTATCAGGATCGCACCAAGCGCGACATCCCCGTCGTGATCTTGCGGCCAGCGTGAGGCGCCGCAAAAAGCGCCTATACTCCGCGCGTGGAGCGGTTCTCCCACGCTACGCGAAGCTGGTTCGGCGCGACCTTCGGTGAGCCGACCGCGGTGCAGCGTCGAGGCTGGGAGGCGATCGCGTCGGGCCGACACGCGCTGCTCGCCGCGCCCACCGGCAGCGGTAAAACGCTCGCGGCGTTCTTGTTCTGCATCGACCGACTCGGTCGACGCGCGCCAGATCCGAGCGCGCGGAGCTCGGTGCGCGTGCTCTACGTCTCGCCGCTCAAGGCGCTGGTCTACGACGTCGAACGCAATCTGCGGGCACCGCTCGCGGGCATCGAGGCGGCATCGAGGCTCGTAGGCCCGTGGCATGCGCCCCGCGTGAGCGTTCGGACGGGCGACACGAGCGCAGCCGAGCGCCGGCAGCAAGCGCGCTCGCCCGGCGAGATCCTCGTGACCACGCCCGAGTCGCTCTATCTGTTGCTCGGCTCGCGCGCGCGCGAGCACCTGCGGTCGGTGCAGACCGTGATCGTCGACGAGGTGCATGCGATCGCGGGCCAGAAACGTGGGGCACACCTCGCGCTCTCGCTCGAGCGCTTGACCGCGTTGTGCGGACGCGACCCGCAGCGCATCGGGCTCTCGGCCACGGCGCGCCCGCTCTCGGAGGTCGCGCGTTACCTCGGCGGCGACCGCGAGGTGCAAGTCGTCGACACCAGCGAACCACCGCACATCGATCTGCGGATCATGATGCCGGTCGCGGACTCTGCCGGCACCGGGGATTCGACACCGCCAGTCGCGCAGACCGAGCGTGGCATGTGGCCGCTCGTTGCTCCGCAGCTGCTCGCCGAAATTCGCGCGCATCGCTCGACCATCGTGTTCGTGAACAGCCGGGGTTTGTGCGAGCGGCTCGCCCACCGACTCAACGACCTCGCGGGCGAGGAGCTGGTGCACGCCCACCACGGCAGCCTCGCGCACGCGGAGCGCAGCGCGGTCGAGGAGCGGCTCAAGCGCGGCGAGATCGCCGGCATCGTGGCCACGAGCTCGCTCGAGCTGGGCATCGACATGGGCGCAGTCGATCTCGTGCTGCTGGTCGAGTCGCCGGGATCGGTCGCGCGTGGCCTGCAGCGCATCGGCCGCGC
>JBIOJD010000630.1:0-1542 GCA_044450485.1 Polyangiales bacterium
GCTCGGTTGCAGGCGCACGCCAACGCCAGCGCGCTCGGCCGCGGCCCGCACTCGCTCGCAGAGCGCGCCCTGCACCTTGAGCATCACACGCGGCGAGCGTTGTGTCGGATCGGCCGCATCGAAGGCCAGCGCGAGCGCGCGCCCGGACCCGTCGAGCAGCAGCACACTCGCGTGCTCGACTTCGAGCAGAGCCGCTCGAGTCAGCGCCTCGCGTTGCAGCCGCACGCGCTGCTCGCGCAGCTCCCGCGGACCGTGAGTCTCACGCAGCTCGAGCTCGAGCTCCCGGCGGCTCATACGCAAGCGCTGGGCATGCCGCACGCGGCGGTACACGAGGTCAGCCGTGCCGAGCAGTGCGCCTGTGCATCCGAGCACGAGGGCCAAATCGGCAGTCGTGACCGCGACTCTGCCGAGCGCCGCGTGCGGGCCACCGAGCGAGAGCGTGAGCCACCCACGCATGCCGTGCGCGAGAACGTAACCGCCGACGCCCAGCAGCACGAGCAGTTGCAGCAGCGAAGAGGCGCGCTCGGCCAAACGCTCCGGCGAGAGCAGCGACGTGAGCCACGCAACTGGATCGAGGCGCCGCGGGTCCGCAACGACGGCGCCCGGTGCGAGCATCGGGCCGACTTGGAGCAAGCCGCCGAGGAACGCAGAGAACGCGATCGCGAGGAGCAACAGCGCCGCGAGCGACACGAGCGCTCGGATCGGCTCGACGAGCGATGCGAGCGGGCTCGCGGCGCCGCCCTGAGAGGGCACGCGCTCGAGACCTGCAAGCATCAGCTCCCGCGAAGCGAGCAGCAAACGCGGCCCGAGCCACGCAAGCGCGGCGAGCAGCCCGAGCAGCGAAGCGGCGGCCGTGAGCCCCGGGCTGCGCGCGACCATGCCGTGTTGCCGCGCGCGTGCCAGCTTGCGCGTCGTGGGCTGCTCCGTGCGGGCCTCGTCCATCGCGAGCGGAGAATACCAGAAGACACGCAGCCCTGCCGCCGCGCCCATTGCCAGCGCGACGCGCCCGATCGAGAGTGGGACGATGTTCTCCGCGCGCAGCGACTTCGGACGCTCGAAGAATCGGCTCGAGCTCGCGCGCGCGGCGGCCGTGTCCGCCGGCAAGACGATCTTGGACTTGACCGAGTCCAATCCGACGCGGGCCGGCCTGCCCTGTTTGGAGATCGCGCTCGACGCGCTCGCTGATCGTCGCGGCCTCAGCTACCAGCCGGACCCGTTCGGGTTGTTGTCCGCGCGCGAAGCCGTGTGTGAGCTCATGGCCGGCCAAGGGGTGACGGTTTCGCCCGAGCGCGTGGTGCTCACATCGAGCACGAGTGAAGCCTACGCGTTTCTGTTCAAGTTGTTGTGCGATCCGCACGACCAAGTGCTCGTGCCGTCGCCGAGCTATCCGCTCTTCGAGCATCTGGCGCAGCTCGAGGACGTGCGCGCGACCAGCTATCCGCTCGCCTACGACGGGCGCTGGCACTTACCCGCTGACGCGCTCGCCTCTGCACGTACGAAAGACTCGCGTGCCGTCGTCGCCGTGCACCCGAACAATCCGAC
>JBIOJD010000631.1:0-1531 GCA_044450485.1 Polyangiales bacterium
CAGAACGCGGTGCCGCTCCAGAACAGATCGAGCGCGTCGTACGCGAGCCAGATCAACGCGAACGCGCGGCGAAACCACGTGAGGCTCTCGGCCGGCTCGTCGCGGCCGAGCCAGCTGCGAAGCCGATCAAGGGCACTCGAAGACATTGCCTATTCGCCCCTGTGGTGTCATGCAGCTGAGCGCAACGCGGGTGGGCGCCTTGCGAAACTCGCAGCCCTTGAACGCGGCGAACAGGTAACCCTGCGGCACGTTGTAGACGGGATCCCACTCGATCGGCGCGCCGAAATCGCTGAAGTGCCGATACCCGCGCCCGACCGGCAACGGCGGATCCCATTGCACGTCACAGCGCGCAATCTCGATCGAGAACATGTCCCAGGAAAACGGCACGCGCGTGGGCGCCGCGCGAAACGGCATGAACCCGGCGCGGAACTGGCCAACCGTCCCCTTCACTTGCAAGTACGCGAGCAGCCCGAGAAAGCCGAGGACGAGAATCGGGCTTCGCCGCAGCGCATTCATGCGTCGGGCGCTACCGTAGCTCCGCAGCCCAGGCCCTGCCCGTCTCAAGGCCCACGGCGTAGGCGTCCGGTACGCGTGTCGGGTCCATCAGGTTGCCGCCAAGGCGCGGCCCGTCCGCGGCGGTCGGTGTACGGACCGAGACGGCGCAGCCTGCGGCGCGCAACGCCCGCAGCTCGAGCTCGAGCATGCGCTCGGCGTGGCGGCCGATGCCGCGCGCGGTGACGCCATTGGTCGGCATCGCGATCAGCACCTGCGCCGGCCGATGCGGCACGAGCACGTCCGCGTTGGTCGAGCTGTGCACCTGTCCGTCCATGTACAAGGCGCCGTCGATCGACACCGAGGGAAACATGCCGGGTACCGCGGACGAAGCAGCGACCGCTCGTGGCAGCTCTGCGCCACCCTCGCGCTCGAAGATGCGCCGCCGTCCCGTGTCCGTGCTCACGGCCGCGATCAACAAGCGCAGCGCTGGCCACTCGGCCACGCCGACGGAGCTAGCGAGCTGCGCCACGAAATCGCTCTCGGCCTCGCGCTGCACAGAAGCCGCGAGCTTGCCGATCTCGGCGGCTTGCTGCTCAGTGGTCTCCTTCATCGCGCCCCAAAGCGTAAACACCTTGCCGAGCACGGCCAGATCGAGCCTGCCGGGATCGATCAGCGGGCGCTCGTCGGGCCCGAGCGACGTGGCGGCCGCCGCGGGGCCCGAGGGCAAGCGCCCTGCCGCGAGCTGAGCGCCGACGATCGCGCCCGCCGAGGTCCCCACGATTGCGTCGACCGAGCGCGGATCCACGCCTTGCTCAGAAAGGCCCACCGCGATGCCCGACTCCCAGGCCACGCCGATCAAGCCTCCGCCGCCGAGCACCAGTGCACGCTTCATGGGGTCTCGCTCCGTCGCGGCTCAGGAGAGCCGTTCGATGATGGTGCAGTTGGCGGTGCCCCCGCCTTCGCAAATCGCGAGCAGTCCCCAACGCCCATCGCGGCGCTCGAGCTCGTGCAAGAGGGTGGTCATCAACTTCGCGCC
>JBIOJD010000632.1:0-1531 GCA_044450485.1 Polyangiales bacterium
CCTCGTGTCCATGGCCGAGACGAGCAACGAAGGAAGCGTGGTCGACCGCCGCGGTCGGCCGCTGCGCGACCTGCGCATCTCAGTCACCGACCGCTGCAACTTCCGCTGCGGCTACTGCATGCCGAAGGAGGTCTACCACGACGGCTACCGCTTCGCGCCGCGGGATCAGGTGCTGCGCTTCGAGGAGCTCGCACGGCTGGCAGAGCTGTGCGTGCGCGCGTTCGGCGTCACCAAGATCCGGCTGACCGGAGGCGAGCCGTTGTTGCGAAAGGATCTCCCCGCCTTGGTGGCGATGCTCGCGCGCATCGAAGGCGTGCACGATCTCACGCTGACGACCAATGGGCTGCTGCTGGCGGAGCAGGCCCAAGCGCTCGCGGACGCCGGCCTCGGCCGAGTGACCGTCAGCCTCGACGCGCTCGACGTCGAGACCTTCGCGGCCATGAACGGCGGCAATCGCGAGCTGCAGCGCGTGCTCGATGGCATCGCCGCTGCCGAGCGCGCAGGGCTCGCCCCGATCAAAGTCAACTGCGTCGTGATCCGCGACCAGAACGAGCATGCGATCGAAGCGCTCGCCGAGCGCTTTCGCCACGGCCCGCACGTGTTGCGCTTCATCGAGTTCATGGACGTGGGCACGCTGAACCGCTGGGAGCCAAGCGCGGTGGTCACGGCCAGCGAGATCCACGCCAGACTGTCGAAGCTCTCGCCGCTGCGACCGCTCGATGCACGCCGCCCGGGCGAGGTCGCGGAGCGCTTCGCCTATGAGGACGGCAGCGGAGAGGTCGGGATCATCGCCTCGGTGACCCGGCCCTTCTGCGGGGACTGCAACCGAGGTCGGATCTCGGCCGAAGGGCAACTTCTGACCTGCCTGTTCGCCTCCGAGGGGCTCGACTTGCGTGGACCTATGCGCGCGGGCGCGAGCGACGCAGAGCTGCTCTCGCTGCTGACGGCGGCTTGGCGCAACCGCGATGATCGCTACTCGGAGCAGCGCGCCGAGCTCGCACAGCTCCCGCGCCGCCGTCTCGAGATGTATCAGGTGGGCGGGTGAGGCTTGAACCCCACGTCCCGCTGCGCGAAGCTGCGCCGCCGTGAACGACGAAACGCCAGACATCAAGCGCCCGTGGCTGCCGGCGCCGCCCGGCCGCCTCTTCGGCCGCGGGCACCCGGTCGCCGAGTTCCTCGAAGCCTATGACTGGTCCGTGCTCGCGCACGAGCCGGGAAGCTACGCGCTCGAGGCCCACCTCCCCCAGCAAGTGAAGAACCCGCGCGGACAGATGTTCGGCGGCTTCGCGCCGACCTACATCGATCTGGTCGCGGTTCGCACGGCGCACAGCGTGCTCGGCGACGGCCCCCGCGGCATGGCCACGGTCAACATGCGGGTCGACTACTTCGAGCCGGTGGCGGACGCGCGTTTCCGGCTGAAGAGCCGTGTGATCAACACCCGCGGCAAGACCCACCTCGTCGAAGTTCTGCTCGAGGATCTCGCGGGCAAGCTGCTGGTATTCTCGATCGTCACGCTGCGGCAGCGCTGAGC
>JBIOJD010000633.1:0-1529 GCA_044450485.1 Polyangiales bacterium
CAAGTCCAAAATCGCCGCGCTCGCGACCAACCTGAGCCAGGCGCGGATGCTGCCGAGCCTCGATGGCCCGGAGCACTCGCTGCAGGCGTTGCTCGACATCAACGACGCGGGACCGCTGCAAGCGGTGGCGCGAATGACCGACCTCGGCGTGAAGAGCCTCGGTGCAACACACCTGCTCGTGAACGTGGCTTTGACGACCAAGAGCGGAAAACGCCCGCTGGTCTGGATGGCGCAGCGCATCGACGCACTGCCGAGCGCCCCAGGCGCGAGCTTGCCGTCGATCGACCTGTCCGCGCTCGGCGAGACCGCGACGACCAGCGCGACTTTCGTCGCGGCCAAGGACGTGATCTCGCTGTCGTCGGTCCGCTTTCGAGCCCAGCTCGGGGCGCTCGGAGCAGAGGCCGTCGCCAAGGTCACCGCGTCGGACAAGACCGGCCACGCGGACGAGCTGCGGACCCTCTTGGGCTGCGACACGCTCTCCGAGTGGCTGGCGCTGCAGAGCTACGGCCAGAACGGTGCGTGCGACAGCACGTGCGTGCAAGCCGCTTGCGACCGCGCGATCGCACGCTTGGTGAGCGCGGCTCAGACGGCGCTCACCGCTCAAGACGACGCGCGGCCGACGCTCACGCTACAAGGCGAGCTCTCGCTGCAGGACGACGACGGCGATCTCGTGCCGGACACGCTGAAGGCCGACATGCTGACCGGACAGTGGGACCCGGCGCCCACCGCGGCCCAGGGCGACGCGGTGTCGGGCGCTGCCAACGCCACCGCCGTGCAGATCCCCTGACACGTGAGTGAAGCCCGCTACAGCTTGGAGGCTGCGCAACGCTTGCGGCAGAGCGAGCAGGCGCGGGCCGAGTTCGAGCTGGCAACCGCCACGCGCACTCTCGTTGCTGCGCGAGCGCTGGTCGAGCAAGCGATGATCGCGCTGCGCGCCCACAGCGACGGTGAGCGAGCTCGTGCTTCGGCGCCACCGAGCCCGCAGCGCGCCCTCGACCTGCAGCGCGAGGCGGCCTTCGCGCTCGCCCGCACGCGCGAGCAAGCGCGTTTGCAGCAAGCCCTGGAGCAAGCTCGCGAGCGCGTCCGCGCTGCACAATTCGAGCTTGCGGCCGCCGAGCGTGCGCTCGCACGACGCCACGCGGACGCGCGCGTGATCGAGCGCGATCGCGAGCACTGGGAGCGCGAGCAACGCCGCGAGCACGAACGCGCCGAACAGTCCGAGGTCGAGGACCAGCTGGCCACCCGCAAGCGCAAGTAGCTTGCGCCCATGCACGGTCCTTTCTAGGCTCGGATCGATGCGGGCAAAATGGGTGCTGGCGCCTGTCGTGTTCGTGCTCGCGCTCGCGCCGGACACGAAGCGGTCAGGCGTGAAGGCCGAGCCCGCGACGGCTCCGCCTGCTGCTGCAGCCGCGCCGAGCGCGAAGCCGCTCACCGACGCGGCTGGCTACGACCCGAGCTGCGCGCGCCTCACCGACGACAGCGCCGAGCGCCGCATGCAAGACGCGCTCGATGCAGGAGACAAGCCGCAA
>JBIOJD010000634.1:0-1527 GCA_044450485.1 Polyangiales bacterium
CGTGTACGGAGCGCTCGCCGACGCGCGGATGCATCAGGACGTGGGCGTCGGGCTGCGGGTGCTGTTCCCCCAGTTCAATCTCAGCCCATTCCGGGCCGACTTCGGCGTGCCACTCGACCGCAACGGGTTCTCGGTGACCGTGAGCTACGGCAGCGCGCAGGCGATCGCGTTGACGGCGAACGACGACGCGGCGAGCGCGCCGGGGATAAGGCCTCGCTGAGGCAGGCATGCACGCTCGAGATGTTGCGCTGCTCGTGCTCGCGGTGCCGATTGCATATCTCGCGATCGTCCTGGTCGCGGTGAGCGCGGGCATGGTGTTTGCGGCGTGGGTGCGCGCGCGGGAGGCGCACGCCATGGACGCGGAGCAGAGCCGCGCGTTCGGCGACTTGCATCTGCCGCTCGGGTGGCGCTTGCGCGGCTTGATGGTCGAGACCTGGTGCCAAGCCCTCGCCTGGGTGCTCGGCGCGTTGCACAGGTTGAAGCTGCTTCCCGCGCCCGAGGGGCGGCCCGAGCACACGCCGGTCGTGGTTCTGCCTGGCTACACCGAGAACTCGGGCACGATGTGGTGGCTGGGTCGGAGGCTCGCCGGTGCGGGCTTCAACCCGATCCTGGTCGAGTTCCCGTCGACCTTCAGCCTGATCGAGGACAACGCCCAATTTCTCGCCGCACGCATCGCTGAGATCCGCGCGCAGCACGGTGGCAAGCCGGTTGCCGTGGTTGCTCACAGCATGGGCGGTCTCATCACGCGCAAAGTGATCCACAGCCAGGACGACCACGGTGTGAGCGTGCTGGCGGCGTTCGCGTCGCCGTTTCGGGGCACGCGCATCGCGGACCTCGCGACGGTGTTGCCGCTCGGCCGCAGCGTGCGCCAGATGCGCCCGAGCGCGGCGTTCGTCGAGCGTTTCCCACCTTCGCTCGCGCCGCCGCTGCCGGTGCTCTCGGTGGTCGCGCGCCAGGAGACGATCGTGTCGCCAGAGTGGTCGGTGGTGATAGCCGGGGCCGAGGTGCGCGTGCTCGATCAAGGCTACGGCCACGTTGCGCCGCTGTTCGTGGCCTCCGTCTTCGTGGAGCTGGAGCGCTTCCTGTTGCGCCACGGAGTGACGCGGCACGAGCCGTGATTCAGAGGCCGCCGAGGCGTTGGGAGAGCATGCGCGCCATGAACTGAAGCAGGAGCAGCATGATCATGGGCGAGAAATCCAGGCCACCGCTGCGCTCGGGCTTGAGCACGGCGCGAATGGGCGCGTACAGCGGGTCCGTGATCTGACTGGTCAAGCTACGCGGAAAGCTTTCTTTGCTGGGCATGATCCAGCTCAAGACCACGTCGGCGAAGACGACGAGCTGCAGCGCCTGCAGAGTGAACGCGATGAAAGAAATCATGTTGATCGCGCTCAGCGCTGCCGCAGCGTGACGATCGAGAATACCAGCAGCTTGCCCGCGAGATCCTCGAGCAGAACTTCGACGAGGTGGGTCTTGCCGCGGGTGTTGATCACACGGCTCTTCAGCCGGAAACGCGCGTCCGCCACCGGC
>JBIOJD010000635.1:0-1521 GCA_044450485.1 Polyangiales bacterium
CCCATGCTGTCCCTGCGTGCGGGCATCGCGCTCGTCGTAGGCGTCGACGATGCGCTGGACCAGCGGGTGGCGGACGACGTCGGCCGACGTGAAGAAGCAGTGCGCGAGGCCCGGCACCGTGCCGAGCAAGTGCACCGCGTCCGACAAGCCGCTGCTCGTGCCTCGTGGCAAGTCGACCTGCGTCACGTCGCCGGTGATCACGGCCTTCGAGCGCAATCCTATGCGCGTGAGGAACATGCGCATCTGCGCGACCGAGGTGTTCTGCGCTTCGTCGAGGATGACGAAGCTGTCGTTCAGCGTTCGCCCGCGCATGAACGCGAGCGGCGCCACCTCGATCGTGCCGCGCTCGATCAGGCTGTAGACGCGCTGCGCCGGCAGCATGTCGTGAAGCGCGTCGTAGAGCGGGCGCAGATACGGGTCGACCTTCTCGGACATGTCGCCCGGGAGAAATCCGAGCTTCTCGCCGGCCTCGACCGCGGGCCGCGTCAAGATGATGCGCTTGACCCGCTGTGCGGTGAGCGCGGCGACCGCCATCGCCATCGCAAGATAGGTCTTGCCGGTGCCGGCCGGACCCACGCCGAACACGATGTCGTGGGTCTCGATCGCCTGCACGTAGTTCTTCTGCGCAAGCCCGCGCGGCACCACCTGGCGGCCACCCGTCGCGCTCACCATCACCGGCGCCAGCATGTCCGCGAGCTTGGCCTGCGGATGGTCGCAGAGCACGCGGATCGAGCTCTCGAGCTCTTCCTCGCGGCTGTAGGCGCCACTGCGCGCGGCCAGCACCAGCTCGGTCAGCACGCGCTCCGCGAGCCGCACCGCGCGCTCCGTGCCCTGCAAGCGGATCACGTCGCCCCGCAGCCCCGCGCTCACCCCACAGTGACGCTCGAGCAGCGAGAGCCGGCTCCCGCTAGGACCGGTCAGCGCGAGCAGCAGCGCGCGATCCTCGACCTCGACGTCCGCCGTGACGGGCGACGCTGAGGCTGCGGCGGTGCTGGGCAAAGCGGGGGCATCGGAAGTGGCCATGCGTGTTGCAGCCGGAAGGCTAGCACGGCGAGGGCACCCGAGAAACCACGGGAGCGCAGAGCGGTGAAGGCGCGCACACCGCCGCCTGCCCTTGCCAGCTTTCTCCTCGCTCGGCAGGCAACGTAAGTTGGGGACGCTTCACCCTCGGACTCTCAACCGCGGGCGCGCCTGCTCCGCTCGACGACTGTGGTGGCTTGTGCCGGACCGTCCACGCGGAGCACGAGCTGATTCGACAGATCGCGACCAAGCAGCGCTTCGTCACCGAATGCGACCAGGCGGGCGAGCTTGGCGAATCTACCGATCTGCACGCGCGCGGCGAAGACCGAGGCCGGGTGCCGGCCGGCCACCACCCCCTGGATCTGCACCCGGTCGACGAGTCGCAGCCCGAGGGAACGCGCAACGTGGAGTGGTATGAGCGTACAGTCCGCGCCGGTATCGACGAGCATGGGCAGCACCACGGCTGGTCCGTGTTCCTGGGAACTGCCGATGCGGACGAGA
>JBIOJD010000636.1:0-1521 GCA_044450485.1 Polyangiales bacterium
GACGCCGCGACCGAAGAAATCCTGAGCGACAACGGTGTTCGCTCTCGAGGCTCTGCCAATCTGATGACGGTCTGGAGCGCGAAGCCGCGCAAATGACGTGCGCGAGCGGCGCGCTCACTCGGACTGGTGCTGCTCCTGATCGCTTGGTCCGCTTTCGGCCATGATGATCACCAGGAGCGCGAGCGCGGCGACGACCAAAGCCACCGCGAAGACCACCAGTCTCCATTTCTGCGTGGGCTCCGGAAAGACCGAGCTCGAGGACACTTGTGCAGGTGGCCAGAGGAACCGCTTCATGCCGTCGACCAGGCGACGCCACGGTGATCTGCGCCGGTGGTGGCGTCTCGGACGCTGACTGGGAGACATGCGCTCCTCCGGACCAAGGACCGGCTGCGCCGCGATCGTGCCGCGTTTTCACACTGAAATCATTGGCGTTTTTCGATCTTTGACACTGAACATGAGATCAGTCATTCTGATCAGCCGTGTCCTCGATCTTGTCGCTGAAGCTCCCTGCCGTACCCGAGCGCGTGCCGCTCGCCGAGCAGCTTCCCGTGGGCCGGCTGATCGAGATCGCAAGCGAGGCCGCGGGCGCGCAGATGACGACCGCGGTCGCGTGCTTGCGACACGCGCAGGCGCGCGGCGAGCCTAGCGCGTGGGTGCAGCGCGCAGGCGGCTCGCTCTTTCCGCCGGACCTCGCCGAGAACGGCATCGACCTCGGCGCGCTGCTGATCGTAAACGTGCCTGCGAGCGCCGGAGCGTTCGGCGCGCCCAAGGCCGTGGAGCTGCTCTTGCGCTCGGGCGGCTTCGGCATGGTGGTGCTCGACCTCGCGGGCATCGCGCTGCCGAACGACCTCGCCTGGCAGGGCCGGTTGCTCGGGCTCGCGCGCGAGCACGAGAGCGCGCTGCTCTTGCTCAGCGATGCGCGTGCGAACGGCCGCGCGGCGGGCTCGCTCGGTCCGCTCGTCAGCTTGTGTCTCGCGCCGCGCCGTCGCCGCGTCGAGCGCGGGCTGTTCGCGATCGAGCCACACGTGCGGAAGGACAAATCGGGCCTGCTGTGCGGTCTGGCCGAGGAACGCCGACGGGGTCCTCGGGGACTGGTGTAGGCGGGGGAACGTGCTTCTTTGCTGCGTGAGCATCCCCGCGCTTGCTTTGCAGCTCGTGCTGCGAGCGCACCCGGAGTGGAGCTCTGACCCCGTCGTGGTGGTCGAGGACGATCGCCCGCTGGCGTCGATCCTGTGGTGCAACCGCGTTGCGCGCAGCCACCGCATCCGCCGCGGCATGAGCTTCGCGCAGGCTCGGGCTTTGAGCGCCGTGCTGCACGTGCAGGTCGTGCCCGAGCAGGCGATCGAAGCCGCGATCGACGCGCTCTTCGAGCTGCTGCTGTCGTTCTCGCCGAGCATCGAGCCCTCGCTCGAGCAGCCCGGGCTGTTCTGGCTCGACCCGCGAGGCTTGCACGGTTTGTTCGGTGAGCTCGAGCGCTGGGCCGCGCGCGTTCACGACGCGCTGCACGCCGAGCGTTACGTA
>JBIOJD010000637.1:0-1505 GCA_044450485.1 Polyangiales bacterium
GAGCCCCAGCTTCTCCCCCAAGATCAGCAGCAGCCCCATGCCCGCGAGCAGCGCCGCGAAGAAAATCAGCACGCGCCCGAGCTGACCCATGACCGCGATCTAGACCGACTCGGCCTCGCGTTCAACCTCAGCGCCGTTGGCCGATTGCGAACCCGGAGGCCGGCCCTACAATGCGTGCAGCATGAGCGAGGAACGGCAGGCGATTCGGATGCACGTGCACGAGCGCGACGACCTGCGCGTCGACGGCATCCTGCGCATGATCGAAGCCGCCTCGGACAGCGGCCCGATCACCAAGGTTCTGCAGCGCATGTGCCGCCACGCGGCCACGATCGCCCACGCGGACGTGGTCAGCGTGTATGTGCGCGAGCAGACCGACGACGGTGACTTCCTCGTGCTGCGCGCGAACGTGGGCTTTCCCGCCGCTGCGATCGGCAACGTGCGGCTCGCGCTGGGCGAAGGCATCACGGGTACGGCGGCGGAAGTGATGCGCCCGATCTCGGCGCAGGTTGCGCAAGAGGACGTGCACTACAAGCACGTGCCCGAGCTGGGCGAAGAACGCTTTCCGAGCTTGCTCGCGATCCCGCTGCTCGTGCGTGGCGAGGTCGCAGGCGTGCTGGTCATGCAACGCGGCGAGGCTGCGGCATTCGGTGAGACCGAGGTCGCGCTCGGCACAGCGTTGGCTACGACCTTCGCGCTCGCGCTCGAGCATCGCGGCGACTCGAGCCGAACGCCGTCACGCTCGGCACGCCTGCACGGCAAGAGCGTCGTGCCCGGCACCGCGCTCGGTCGGGCGTTGATGATCGGCACGCTCGAAGCGCTGCGCCCGCCCCGGGGCGGAGGCACCGAGGCCGAGCCGCAGATCGAGCAGGCATTCCGCGACGTGTCCCAGATCCTTCGCAAAGCGGGGCGCAAGGTGCAGGACGAGCTCCCGCCCATGGCGCGCGGCGCGCTCGAATCGCTGCTCTTGATGCTCGACGATCAGCGGTTGCGGACGATCGCGACCGAGCGCTGCCAGAAGCACGGAATCGCGCTTGGCCTCAAACAGGTCGCGCGCGAGTACGCGGTGGCGACCTACGTCGCCAGCGCGGGCGATCCGCTGCTCGAGCAGCGCGCGATCGAGGTCGAGAACCTGTGCCTGCTGCTCGCGGTGAGCGCGATGCAGTTGCCGCTGCCGAGCCCGGGAGAAGTGCTGGTGGTCGCCGAACGGCTGACCGCCGTCACCGCCCTCGCCGTGATCGGCGGTCGCGCCGCGGCGGTGGTCGCAGGCGGGCCCTTGCCCGACGACGCGCTCGGTGTGTCGGTCATGCGCGCTGCCGCCATTCCCGTGCTCGCGGACGTCGCGGGCCTGTTCGCGTGGGTGCGTCCCGACGACACGCTGCTGGTCGACGGGGGCGCCGGCATCTTGCGCGTCAACCCGCCGGCGACCACCATCGCGCGCTACCGCCACAACCGCGGCGGTTAGATAACGGGGAGGGCACGCGCCCTCCCCGCCCTGCCGGCAAAGC
>JBIOJD010000638.1:0-1502 GCA_044450485.1 Polyangiales bacterium
CCGACATACAAAGCGCCGTCTACCGCGACATCTTGGCCGGTCGCGGCTACGGGCTGGCGGAGGCTCGTGCCGCGGTGGAGCTCGTTCACAACTTGCGCGCTGCGCACGTCGTCGAACGGCCCGCGCTCGCACACCCCGCGCTCACTCGCACGCGTGTCCCGTCGCAGACGCTGAACGCGAGCTGGCCCCCGCCCCGCGAGTGACTCAGCTCGGATCGCGGCTCGGTTCCGAGCTCTCGCCCTGCGCCCCGGACGGCAGCAGCGGATGCTCGACAGCTAGACGCCGCACGAGCAGCGTGATCTGCCGATCGAGCTTGCGAAACCGCGTGTAGATGTAGAAGAAGCCGACGAGCATCGCGAAGGCGGTGCAATACAAGACCAGGTCTGCGCCGCGGCCGATGCCGAGCGCACGCGCCGCGAGCACGGTGCTGCGTGGCCAGAGCACGCCCACGCCCGTCCCCAGCCAAATCAGCATCCAGAACACCGCGACGCGCTTGCGCACCCCGCCCCTGAGCGCCGCGCGCGTGGTGGCGAACGCGAGTATCAGAAGCAGGCCGAGCACGAGGCCTTGGAATCCGTTCATCGCAACAGCCTCCCGATCAGGTAGTCGACCGCGACTCGCAGCGCCGCCGACGAGCGTTGACCCTTGGCCAAGGAGTAGTCGGTGTAGCGGATGTGCACCGGCACCTCGCGATACGGCAGGCCGGAGCTGCGCACCTGATCGATCAGCTCGCTGGCGTGCGCCATGCGGTCGAGCTGGATGTCGAAGCAGAGCGCGGCGCGGCGCGAGAACGCGCGCAGGCCGTTGTGGGCGTCGCTCAGCTTCAGCCCCGAGGTCAGGCGCGTGAACACGATCGCGCCCATCAGCAGCAGGCGCCGGCCGATCGGCACGGCTTCGGCGTGCTCGAGAAAGCGCGAGCCGAGGCAGATCTCGACTTCGCCGGCTGCGATGGGCTGCACCAGAGCTGCGATGTCCTCGGGCCGGTGCTGGCCGTCCGCGTCGAAGGTCACGATCACCTCTGCGCCGTGCTCGAGCGCGTACGTGATCCCGGTCTGAAGCGCCGCGCCCTGACCTCGGTTCAGCAGATGCCGCAGCACCACGGCGCCGGCGCGTTGCGCTTGCTTGAACGTGTCGTCGCGCGAGCCGTCGTCGACCACCACGACGTTGGGGCAGGCCGGCCGCAGCTCGGCGACCACGTTTCCGATCGCCGCCGCTTCGTTGTAAGCGGCGATCACCACGTACAGCTTTTCGCGCACGGCGTCGGGCAGCGCCGTGCCTCGCGACCCCCCGGCAGGCTCAGGCTGCGAGGACCCCGTGGACATCCCGCAGACTTAGCATCGAACCGACGACCCACGCACGCGTCAAGGCGTGTCCACCCGTATGATTTGGGGACTCGGGTCCGGGCCTGGCCTTCGGGCGGCACGGCGATTGCACTGTCCCTAGGTGGCGGGTGTTCGCTGTGCCAAGCTGTGCCAGAGACGCCCGATCTACGCATCGTTTGC